>CAYNDU010000109.1:0-9940 GCA_964395615.1 uncultured Pirellulaceae bacterium
GCCGCAAAGGGGTCAGGACTCTTTTGTGCGAAGCACCCTTCGGGCCGTTCCGGCAAAAGAGTCCTGACCCCTTTGCTCCCCTTTCAGAAAAACATAGGTTAAGCAGACGCGTTGGGAAGCAGAATGGTCCCAAAAACTGACGAGCATCGTTCGCCATCCAAACGACCACCGACGAATCGGCCGGTAACGAACGGGCCGACTGGGTCGAACCGACAGGGCACTTGGGTTGGAACGCTTCGGAACGCGTAAAGAGCACGCCGCATGCCAAAGCGACTCGTGGCGTGGGATTCTTGCGCGTTTGACCGGAATCGCCCGTATTGTCCCCACTCCTTGGTGACCAGAAACCGCAGCAGGCATGGTCCCAGGTATGTAAGAGTTACAAAACGGGACGATCGGTTTCATGCGGCGGACGACTGAAAGTGCTGGATCAAGCTGGTCGTGATGGCTGAAAAAACGAGTGCCTGTTCGGCGAAATCGCGATCCTCTGCCTGGTACAACAGCACATACGTTCGCTGATTCCATACGAATCCTCGGATTTGCGCTCGAACGACAAAATCAAGGCAGTAGAATTCGATGTCAAATCCGCAGGCGGGAATGCCGTTCAGGTCCCCGTCAAAATCGGCGACTTCCATCTCGTCGTATTCGTCGCGAAGCGATCGCATGGCTTCGGCCGACAGAACATTCGGCGACTTTCCTCGAGCGGCCCGCTGCAACATCCAGAATCCGCTACCTGGGCTCTGAACCGTAACGAACTGGACATCACGATCAGCGCCATCGTGCTGCACCGTCCAATTGTCCGGATACATGAATTCAATCTCATCGTCCGAAAACTTGGCCACCATCGATCATTTTCGCTATAGGTTGCTAACGACCGTCTAACTTCGAACCTAAGGACAACTCATGCCAGGACGGCAAAGGGGTCAGGACTCTTTTGTGCGAAGCACCCTTCGGGCCGTTCCGGCAAGACCCCTTTGCTTTCAGGAAGCCGTTTGAGCAGATCGTTTCTGCTGCCTGCGGGCGACGCCCGCTTCGATGGCGGCCCCGGCCACGGCATCGGCAACCGCGGCCGCAACTCGACGGTCAAAAACGCTGGGGATTATATAGTCCGGGTGCAATGCATCTTGGGGTATCACGTCAGCAATCGCCTGGGAGGCGGCCAATTTCATTTCGCTCGTAACTTTGGAGGCTCGCACATCAAGCATGCCGCGAAAGAAACCCGGAAAGCAAAGGACATTGTTGATCTGGTTGGGATAGTCGGACCGGCCGGTCGCAATGATTCGCACATGTTCTCCCGCTTCCTCGGGAGTGATTTCAGGGTCAGGATTGGCCAGGGCAAAAACGATCGGGTCCGCGTTCATATTCTTCACATCTTCACGCGTCAGGACATTGGCGGTCGAAACACCGACGAATACATCGGCTCCCTGCAAGACGTCCTGGAGCGAGCCGGCCTTCTGCTCGGGATTGGTGACCTCGGCGAGTCGCTTTTTGGCCGCGTTCATGTTCTCCGGACGGCCGGCGTACAGGGCCCCGGCTCGGTCACAGGCAATGATGTGTCGAGCGCCGACCGCGTGCAGTAGTCGAGCGATGGCGGAGCCGGCGGCGCCGGCCCCGTTGATGACGATACGGATAGCCTCGATTTCCTTGTTCACCAACCGCAGAGCATTTCGAAGGGCCGCCAAAACAACGATGGCCGTACCGTGCTGGTCGTCGTGAAAGACCGGGATATCCAGCTCCTGACTCAACCGCTCTTCGATCTCGATACAGCGGGGAGCGGAAATGTCCTCCAGGTTGATGCCGCCAAACGTTGGGGCCAGGTACCGTACCGTGTCGATCAAGGCCTCCACGTCCTGTGTGTCCAGGCATATCGGAAACGCATCGACGTCGGCAAACTCCTTGAACAACAGGGCCTTGCCCTCCATCACCGGCATGGCTGCTTTAGGCCCGATATTTCCGAGCCCCAGGACGGCCGACCCGTCCGATACGACGGCCACCATGTTCCCTCGAACGGTCAAGTTAAACGCGGCTTCCGGGTCCTCGTAGATCGCCCGGCAGACGCGAGCGACGCCCGGTGTATACGCCATCGAGAGATCATCGCGTGTCTTGACGGGCACTTTCGATTTGATCTCAATCTTGCCCCCCAGATGCAACAAAAACGTACGATCCGAAACGTAAACAACGTTGATGCCGTCGACCGATCGGATGCGTTCCACGATCCGCTCACCATGCTCCACATTCGTGGCGCTTACGGTGATATCGCGAGTGATGAGGTCCTCCTCGACACTCACAATGTCAATCGCGCCGATCTGCCCATCGACCTCGCCCAACACGGAAGTAATCTGGCCCAGCCTGCCAGGCTCGTCCGGATAACTCAGACGCATCGTAATACTGTACGACGGGCTGTAGTGATGATTCATCGCGTTCCAGGCTCCTCGGGATAAACATGGCGGTGAACAACGACTTTCCCCCGTGCCGCAGTTTACGCCCAATAGGGCCGGGCGCACAGCCGAGGACGACCGAATCTAAACGTCTCGCGACGGCGTAAGGCGCCACCAGTCCCATTCGCCGGCGACGGGTCCGGTGGAAGATCATCGTGACGCACGGGCTGGTCAAAAACCGCACACAACCCGGACTCAAACTGCCGAGCCTCCGTTGCCCGCATGGCATGTGTCGCTCGGGTACGAGTTGCAATGACGTCGCCGAGGGTCACGGCGGCGGTTTGGTAGTTTCGGTAGTTTCCCGGTAGCTTCTCGGGCAAAAAATCGAGCTTTGGCCGTTGGCCGATTTTTGCTATCCTCCCGACCGCGAACGGCCCGCGAATCGCCCGAGAATGGCGACCTGAGATCTCAGTATTTGGCAATCCGTTTCCAGTCGTTGCCGCTACCTGCCGAGCCAGAATCATGATTCGGAAGTCCCAACCGGCTACCCCAGCCTCATTTTCCTTCGGCGAGAACTGGCAGGACTACCTGCGAACGATCGAATCGGAGGACCTGCATCGCGCCGTGCAGGACATCAAACAATGGCTCGGGCCGAATGCGGTGGCCGGCAAGACGGTCCTGGACCTGGGATCGGGTTCCGGAGTCCATTCGTGGGCCTTCGAGCAACTGGGCGCGTCTCGAGTCGTGTCGGTCGATGTCGATCCGCTGAGCGTGGAGGCGACCGGATCGAGCTGGCGGCAAGCAGGGTGCCCGCCGAATTGGATCGTCCTGCGTGGCAGCGCACTGGATGCCGATTTCATGCGGTCGCTGGGGCCGTTTGACATCGTCTATTCGTGGGGTGTCCTCCATCATACGGGCGATCTCTGGACAGCGATGGAAAACTGTTTCCAAAGTGCGTCGGCTCTCGGCACCGTATGGGTGGCCCTCTACGCGAAAGGGCCTCGATTCGGTCAGCACCTGGCGCTCAAACAACGCTACAACGCGGCCTCATCCTGGGGCAAGAAGTGGATGCTGGGCAAACGCATCGGGCGCCGCATGGTCGGCCGACTGCTCAAAGGTCGTAATCCCCTGACCTGGAACGGGCGCAAGGTACGGGGCATGAGTGTCTATCACGACATGGTCGATTGGCTGGGCGGATTGCCCTACGAGGTGGCCGATGAGGACGAAGTGGTTCGTTTCGGACGGAGACAACATTGCTCGCTCGACCGCATTCAGGTCAAGGGGGACGGTGGTTGCAGTATCTTCGTCTTCCGCCGTGATCAACGGGCCGAGTCGACGGCCAACCCCCCTTTGACGGGCAACCCCGGTTCGAAGGGCAACCCCGGTTCGAAGGGCGGCCACCGTCGTTCGGCACCCGCTGCTTGAGTTGGTGATGATGCATGGACGAATGCAAACGACCCTGGAGTGATTTCGACGGGCGCGGCCCGATCGGCACACGGGAACTGCGTCTCTTGACGCTGTGGGCGGCCACCATGCTCGTGCTCGGACTCTCCGGTTGCTCTGGATTTGCCCGCCACTGGCAGCGTGACCAGATTATCTCGGCTCGGCAGATTGCACTCAGGGGAATGGACGCCGTGCAATCGGAAAACTGGGTGGAGGCAGAGCGACTATTCGCCCAGGCGGTCGAAGTCTGCCCGGTGGACGAGTCGGTTCGATCGCGGTATGCCGAAGCACTTTGGCGGAGGCAGGCGACCGACGAGGCGGTTGAGCAGATGCGTGAAGCCGTTCGGCTGTCGGGTGGTGACTTCGAGCTGATCGTTCGCTTGGGTGAAATGTACCGGAGTCTTGGCCAAATGGATCGCGCCGGCGAAATGGCCACGCAGGCGATTGAGGCGGGTCACGAGACGGCACGTGCTTTCAGGTTACGGGGCGACACGTATCGCCAGCGCGGCATGTGGCAAGAGGCATTGGCAGCCTACCACCGGGCGTTGATTGTCCAACCTCATTTTCTCGAGGTGGAATTGTCTGTGGCACAAACCTATTGTCTGCAGAATCGACCTCAACGAGCGCTCTCCACGTTACAGGCGTTGGCGACCCGATATCCGTCAGGCCAGCATCCGGTCGAGTTAGCATATTGGGAAGGTGTGGCTTTGATGAACCTGCAGCGGTACGGGCAGGCGGCCGAGAAGTTGTCGGTCGCGGTTGCGGGCCGGGCAGAGTCCCCGGACCTGCTCTACCGCCTGGCCGAATCGCGGCTCCGAACGGGTGATCTGTCAGCCGCACAAAGAACGCTCGCCCAGGCTCGACAGACTCACCCAAACCACCCGGCCGCCATTCGGCTCAGCGCAGAGGTGGAGCAGGCGATTCGCATCGCCCGACAGGGCGTCGACCGGCCCGTCAGTCGCTAGGACCTTTAGGACCTTTAGCACCCGTACGATCGTTCGTGTCACCTGTTTGACCGAGCCCGATTCGCATCGTAGGCTTGTCTGGCCCTTCTTCCGTCAGGTCAGGGTCTGTGCGCAGGTGCGTTCTTCGAAGCCTTCCACTGATAAGGTGTGCAATGACACAGACAGTTGCTCCCAGCGCCGAACCGTTTCTCGACCGTCGCGCGGCGATTGGGCCCGGTCAGGCTCCCGGTGTCGAGCGCAGGCAGTTCGCCAACAGTCATGACGAACTGACGCCCGATGCACGCGAATTGGCCGTTGCGATCGACGGCTACAAGCTGCACCATCGGAGGCGGTTCATCACGTACGAGGAAATGCTGTCCATCATTCAATCGCTCGGCTACCAGAAGTAGCCGGCAACGCGGCCATCGGGTCGTGGGGCAGATTCAGTTTTCTTGAAATAGCGGCGACGTCAGTCGATCGGCGAACAGCAGGCCGACGGTTTGGCCCTGTTCATCCTCAACCGACGCCAGCTCCGCTTCTTGTGATTCCAGCGTCATCAGTGCTTGCAGGTGCGACTGTTGCCGAGTGACGGCGGGCATCGGGTGGACCATGTTGAGTGTCGGCGAGGGGTCGAGTTCCAGGTCGACGACACGCACATACCCTAACAGGTCCTGGCTCGACGGATTGCGGACCGGGACAATGGCCGATCGGAACCGGCGGGCGATCCGCAAAGCCTCCGATTTTGGGGCCCCCAGCGGAACACTCCGGATTCGATTGCGGGGCGTCATGAAGCTGGAAACGCTCTTCGGCGCGTGGGCGAACAGCTGTTGGGCCAGATGCTGTTGGGCAGGTTGCAGGATCCCCGCCTCTTCGCCTTCTTTGAGCAGCTGCTGCAATTCATTTCGGGCCAGAGCCAGTCGAATTCGCAACGGGGTCTGGCCGACGACCGATTGTAGCAGGCGGCCGAGCAACCAGAGGAGCGAGGCGATCGGCAGAAAGAGCAGCGTGAACAACAACAGCAGCGGCCCGGTCCTCCGGAGCAGCCGATTGGGTGCCTGGAGGAACAGCTGCTTCGGCAGTAATTCGCAGTAGACAAAAACGGCCGGCGAGAGGATCAGCGGGGCCACCGACTCGGCGAACCGGTTGTCCCGGAACAGTTGTTGTGCCGCGAGAACGAGGGCCAGCGACGTAATGTAGTTCGCTACGTTGTTACCGACGAGTGTCGTGGCGACGAACAGGGCAGGGTGGTTCGTCAACCGCAAGAGCTGGCGTGAAGTGCGATCGCCGGACAATCCGTCGAGAAGCAATCGCATTCGGGCAACGCGGTAGAAGCCAGTCTCACTCCCACTGAAAAGACCGCTCAGCAGTACTCCGGCAACCAGCAATGACACAATCGTCCAGGTCATGGTCAGGAGTCCTCGAGCGATCGTCGAGTCATTTCGATTTCGAGCTCTCCGCGGCGGGGAATCTCGACGACTCGGAAGTGGAACGGCCCCCAATCGACTTCGTCATCGACGCGAGCCAGGCGTTGCAGGATCTCCTGTATGATGCCGTGCACCGTCACCGACTTGCTGGCCGGTAACGAGATTCCAAAATAACGCCTCAACCGGCGAAGACTCGTCATCCCATTAATCCGCCATTCTTGGCTATCAACCTGCTCAATGGGATCTCGGTCAAGCAGTCGGTCGCTACGACTCGGATTCTCGTGAAAGATAACGTCCAGGATATCGGTAAACGTCAAAATACCGATCGTTTCCCCGAATTCGTTAACGACCGCCGCCACCTCGCGCTGCTGACTTTGCATGCGTTGCAGCGCGTCGGCCATGGTCGCGCACCAGGGAACGCAAACGACACTCTGCGCATGCTGTTCCAGATGCTCGTCCGTCACTTGCACAAGCCGCATCAAGTTGATCGCTCCGGCGACCTCCTCCGAGTCTTCTTCGGTGACAAACAAGTAACCGCTCGGCGTCATCTCGCCGCGCAAGTCAGCCAGTGACACCGGAGGGCGAAAGGCCATAAACTGCGTACGCGGTCGCATCCACTCCTCCACCCGAATATCCGACATGCGAACGATGTTCCGCAGGGCTGTTTGCTCAAGCCGAGCCAACGAGGCGGTCTCGCTGGTCAGGTCAATGGCCCGCTCAAGATCGGTCAGCTCGAGGTACGGTTCCGCCTGAAAGCCCGGCCAGATCAGGCGGCGAGAGAGCAAGCTGATCACCCTCAACAACGGCATGATCGGATCGACCAATCGGACACACAACGCCAGGGGCAGCGCGACAAGCCGTGAGACTCCGCGAGCGTTCAGCACGGCCACGCTCTTCGGCGTCATCTCGCTGAGAAAAATCAAGGTCAACAGCGTCGTGACTGAGAACAGCACAGCCGACGAACGGCCCGCCTCAGTCTCGAAGCGAAGGCTGACAATCGACGAGATGCCGAAATAGGTCATGTTGATGGCCAGATTCCAAAGCAGCACGGCCGATAACAGCCGATCGGGATCGGTCAGCAACTGAGCTGCCATGCGCTGAGCCGGACCGCCACCGAGCATCGTATTGCGATCTTGCCAGCGGAGAGAGAACAGGGCGGCTTCGCTGGCCGAAAAGAATGCAGATCCCGCAATCAACACGATCATGGCGATCAGCCACGGCAACGTATCGAGCATTGCGTGAACCATCCGCCAACCCTTGTCCTGAACAAATAGCGACTACTGGTCGCCCGCCGTCTTCGTACGCCCCATCGCGATGTCAAACTCGTATACCGCCGGAATCATCATCGCCGCCGTTGTGAATCCATACGCTACCGTCACCACCAGAAAGACCGTCAGTTCCTGGTTGCGCAACAGAAAACTGGTGATCGCAAAGAACGTAGCGAACGGAAGGAGCAACGAGGCCCAGGCGATCGCCTGGGACGGATTGCGTATGCCCAAGGCGACGTAGAGTCCAACACCTCCACCCAGTATGAATGCCAGAAACGGAGCCAGCTGGTTATGAAAACTGCCAACAAACGATATCATCATCGACATGCAGGCCAAGACCCCCAGAAACAAAAAGAACAACGTTCCCAGGCTGATCCCGATCGCCGAACGACTGTTGGAATACGTCATGCCACAGTGAATGCCCAGACAGCATGTGAAGATGTTCATGATCAACAGCCCGCCCAGCAAGTAACAGAGATTCTCGAAGCTGAGCGTGCCATAGACGCAGAGGTAAACGGCCAACGCCATCGGCAAGATGACCATCTCCTTCGTGACCCAGAATACGCCACCAATCTTGCCCAATACAAACTCCCGCGGCGAGAGATCGGTCACCAACAACAGGTCCAACGCCTGACCGTCTCGCTCGTTCGTTACCGACGTTACCGCTAACGCGTTGACAATCACCAGGCTGACCAGGAAGAAGGGAGCCAGCAGCTTGGCCGCAGCCGGTATCGCCGCCGTGAACTCGTCGCCGGGACCCGCCGCCATCTGCCGCCCTACCGTCCAATGCAATGCCACCGCCGCCAGGGCGAAGACCAACAGGTAGATCACGCGAATGACCAACACCTTGCGCCCGTAGGCCCAAGTACAGATTTCCCGCCATAAAATGGGGTTGTCCCACACCGTTCGACTCGCACGACTTACCGTGCGCAACCGGGCGTCGACATGCGACTCCCGAGCCTGCTCGGCATCGCTCTCCCCCGCCCGGCGAACCAGATCGTGCTCGGCGCCCCAGATCGAACCCGCCGCCTCGTCCAGTTCCTGGCCCGGCCGAACCTCTCGGGACGGGTTCCACTTCCGCACGCGAAAAATGGCCACACCGTTGAGCAAGATCGTGATGCCCACGGCCATGCACATGAACGCCGTAACCGAGTTGAACCACTGGCCCGGCGCCAAGCCGGAAACCCGCGGTTGGGCCGCCGCCATGATCGCCTGAAACGGGCTCAACGCCGAGGCCCAACGGTGACCCGTTATCGATAGCCATTGAGCGTCACCAATCCACGCATCCAGTCCTTCCCAAACGCCAACCCAAATCATGATCGCCAAAGCCGTCATCGCCAGCGTTTGAAATGTCTTCTCTCGCCACAATGCCAATGTCGAACCGAGACTGCCCGCCGCAAGCGCGCTGGCAACCGTTACCGCAAAGATGCGTCCCACCTGACCAAACGAGACCCCGCCAAATAACGTCGCCAACATGAATACCGGTAAGCCGGCACCCAACATGAACGTCACGTTCAATAGGCTCGACGCTAACTTGCCGACCACCAATTCCATATTCGACATCCGGGTCATCAGCAACAAGATCAGCGTGCGACGGTCCTTCTCCTGGCAGACCGAACTGGCCGAACTGAGCGCGGAAAAGAAAATGACCAGGGCTAATTGAAGGGGCGCCAGGATCTCGAATAACTTGGCGCCAAATTGAGCCATGTCGCCGACGCTGCGAATGATCTGCAATCGGGCCACGGCCAACCAGGCCGTGCACATCAACAACAGAAGCACCGTGACGTACAGACTGCGAAAGACGAAATGACGAGGCCGCCGCGGGATCGTAACCGCTTCACGGGCAAATACAGGTCCCAGCAATTCTATCGCTCCCAGCCCGCTCTACCGGGCAATCGTCCGATGCTCGCGGCGCTTGCTTGATACCCCGTCCATTCGCTCTCTGGCACAAAAGACCGCCGATCAGGCAACCGGTTGCTCCCTCTTTCGGGTACTCAGCCCTCTCGGCTCGAATACCCCCGAAGAGCTATCTTGTCATGCCACGCAAGAGCCACACAGACTCTCCTACGTGCTGGACCGGGTTTGGTTTGTTCGTATCCGCCTCTTTCTCAGCCCCGCAGCGCTCGGCCCCGCAAGGCACGAGCCCAGCTCCAATCCCTAGGGGCCGGCCGCCCAACCGCGTTTTCCGATGAACGGTCGTCTATTATAAAAGAACCGACCCGGTCCGCCCATCGGCAGGCACGGGCCCGTTAAGGCGATTCCGCAGTCGCCAAGACCCCCTCTACAAAGGGGAAGCAACCGAGGGCGTGTGCCGTGCCACCTCCTGATGGTCCATGGATTGATCGATATCGGCCCGAATCAGGATCCGCCCGAATCAGGATCCGCCCGTATCAGGATCCGCCCGTATCAGGATCGGCCCGTATCAGGATCGGCCCGTATCAGGATCGGCCCGTATCAGGACGATAAAATCGGGACAATAATTGGCT
>CAYNDU010000109.1:10040-12298 GCA_964395615.1 uncultured Pirellulaceae bacterium
GCCCGTATCAGGATCGGCCCGTATCAGGACGATAAAATCGGGACAATAATTGGCTCGGTTCGCGCATCATAAACTTGTTGCCCCGCGATGGGCCGGAGACATGGCTTTGTCCGACGGTGACCCTGATCGAATGGACCCTGCCGACGTGGCGGCCTTGTATGTCGAACACGCCACAGAGTTGCACCGTTTTCTGGCAGGTGTACTGCGTGACAGCCAACTGGCGCACGATGTAATTCAGACAACGTTTGTGCGCCTGGTCGAAAAGGGGCATCGGACTCGCCAAGGATCGCGAAAAGCGTGGTTATTCCGAGTCGCCTATCGCGAGGCCATGGCCATACGGCGCCGGCAGGCCGTTGGGCTCAAGGTCCTGCGGCAGGTGGGCTGGCGCTCCGCGGATAATCCTCAGGCGGCGGACGTGCCGCTTGTCCGGTTCGAGTCGATCGAGGCAGTACGGCGGGGACTTGAGAAACTATCACCCGAACAGCAGGCGGTCGTTCGGAAACGCATTTACGAAGAAAAAACGTTTGCCGTGATCGCCAGGGAACTGGGGATTCCGCTCGGCACGGCCCTCGGACGTATGCGATCGGCTTTGGCCCGGTTGCGTGACGTCCTTGGAAAACACGAACCGTGAATGGAACGAACCGAATGCGATAGGCGGACTTGAGGTCGTCGATTGGCCGTCAATGGCGACTAGAGCGAATGGCGACTAGAGCGAATGGCGAGTGGGTCACGAACGGACGAAGCGATATGAACGGCGAAACGCGGGAACAACTTGATTGGATCGCCTTCCGCTATTTGGCGAATGAACTGTCCGACGGCGAGCGGAAACGGTTCGAAGCTCGGCTGGACGACGACCAGCTGGCGCGCGAGGCCGTAGCCGCCGCAGTGGAACTGACCGATTGCCTTACGATCGCCATTCACGAGGAAGTGGCCGTCGGCGAGGCCCCCGTTCATCTGCCGTCTGAGAGTGAGGCGAGGTGGATAGAAACGGCTTCGGTTCCTTCGCGACATTTCGTTACGGCCGTCGTTTGCGGCATGGCCGGCTGTATCGGCCTGGTGATCGCGATGTGGGGACTGCCTCGGCCAACTCTTCGACCAGTCGATGACGCGCAATTCGGGGCCATGGCCAACCCGGTCACCGCTCAGCTTGCCGTTATTTGGAGTGAGAGTCGCGAACCGCTCGACAACCGTCCTTTCCAAGCCGAAGCGTTGAGAGAATTGGCGGATGAGTTTTCTCTGGAGCGAGAAGGGGGCGACTCGCACGTGATCGACGTGATCGACGTGATCGACGAGGATGACTCTGGAAGTTGGATCGAAGCAGCTGTCGTCAGCATGGCAGGGGATTCCACCTCCGTCATCAGGCGAGCATCGGAAAGCGGGGATGCTAACGATGGGGCGTGACGCTGTGGAAAGACACCCGATCTTCTGGCTTGCGGTACTGATCGTGATCGGGGCCTCACCGGCGGCCGCCACGCCGCAGGACCGGGATACGGGTGTTCGAGGAGCGGGAGACGGCAAGAACGCACTCGTGGTGACCGAGGCACGCGAAGCGGCTGCGTTGGCATTCGTCAAGAAGAATCAGCCTGAATTGGCTCAGCTGCTCGTCTATCTCAAACAAAAAGCACCCCACCAGTACGAGAGAGCCGTGCGGGAGTTGTTCCGAACGAGCGAACGGCTGGCGCAGGTTCGCGAACGAGACTCGGGTCGTTACGATCTGGAGTTGCGAACGTGGAAGACCCAGTCGCTGGTGACGTTACTCGTCGCGCGTTGGAAGATGCGTCCTAACGAACGGCTACGCCGCGAACTCGAGAAGACCATTGACGAGCAGTTCTCGTTGCTCAGGGAGCAACTCGTCAGCGATCGGCAGCGAGTGATTCAACGTCTCAAGCGACTGGATGCCCAGATCCAGAAGCTCGACCAGGCCCGTGTCGAGGAAGTCAAGCGGCGTTTTAAGAAGCTCACCACTGCCCGACGCCCGGGTAGTGCAAAGACCCCAAAGGAACCGGCAACAAACAAGAACCTACTTGGCGGACCCGCCGAACGGGGCCCCCGTTCAAAGTCCCGGACACCCGACTCGCAACCGAAAAAGACTGGCTCTCAAGAAAAGGGTCCGGGAACCTCGAAAGGACTCTGACTCGATGGAACGCTAGCTTCCTGAAAGGTCGTACTTGTGGCCGGAGCGTTGCGTGCGGACGGCAGTGGCCGACGGGTGCAGGAACGGGCTCGCGTAGCGGTTGGGCTGAGCAAGGTGTTCACTG
>CAYNDU010000110.1:0-12219 GCA_964395615.1 uncultured Pirellulaceae bacterium
GAACCCGATGCATGGGCGAGCTGACAAACGACGGGGGCATGGACGTGACTCCGGGAGGTGGGCTTACGGTCGCCCTTCCAGGGCTTGGTGAGCTTGTGCATGCCGACCCAGGGCTGCGTGCATGGCTTCGCCACCGCACTTGCCCTGGGCTAAATACGGACGGCCTTTCAGGCCTGGCAAGAAATAGCCATATAACGAATACGGCGACGTGATCGGGGCGCAGGGAGGGCGCTGGAAGTAAGGATCGACGTAACTTTTCACGGCCTTGGCCGTGAGCGGTTACCTTTAATCTAATGCGCTAACTCCTCTTCTGGCATTCACGTTCGAGGTAAGCGACTCTAATCGGACGGCACTGTGCTCGATTGAATCAAGGGTGTGATCCCAAGACCCTCGACGTGCATTCTCCGTCCATCGATCAAGGGCGAATCGGTGAATTTGATCAGCGCCGCGCTTGTTCCGACGTGTGCTACTCGGTTACACTGCGCTGGCGTGTTGCCGCGTGATGTCCCGCTTCGGTGAACTCGCGTCGGCCACTGGAAAATCTGAGGAAAACGAGCGGAGAACCAACGGTGGCACTCAGAACATGCCTCACATTGGCAATAGGGTGGATCGTCTTGCCGGTCCTCACCACAATCCCCGGTTTGGCCCGAGAAATTCATGTTGCAAAAACCGGCGCGGACGCCGGCGATGGCAGCCGGGACCGCCCCTACCTGACCATCAACCAGGCGGCGTCGGTGGCCGAGCCGGGCGATACAGTGACCGTCGGCGCGGGAACATATCGCGAATGGGTGAAGCCGGCTCGAGGCGGAACGGGCGAGGACCATCGCATCGTTTTCCGGGCAGCACGTGGTGCAACGGTCTTGATCAAGGGCTCCGAGCGAGTCGACACTTGGAAATCCCAGGCAGACGGCGTCTGGCAAGCGGAACTTCCGAACTCCCTGTTCGACGATTATAATCCGTACGCGCTGAAGCTATCGGGCGGCTGGTTGAATTATGGCAATTGGCATCATCGCGGCGACGTTTACCTGAACGGCCGAGCCTTCCATGAGATGGAGTCGGCTGCCGAGGTGGACGGTGCGGCGCGGACCTGGCATTGCCAGGTGAGCGACGGCGTGACGACGATTCGGGCGAACTTCGGCGAATCGGATCCGAATACGGAGCTGGCCGAGATCAATGTTCGCGAGTGTATCTTCTTTCCTGAAATCGCAGGCCTGCAGTACGTCACTGTTGACGGTTTCCATTTCATGCACGCCGCTTCCAACTGGGCGCCGCCGGTGCTGAGACTGCAAACGGGCGCCGTAGGCCCGCGCATGGGAAAACACTGGATCATCCAGAATTGCACCGTCACGAACGCTCGCTGTGTCGGGATCATTCTGGGGCAGGCGCCGGGCGTGGACTACAGCGACATCGGTGCTTACGGAGGGCACATTATCCGCAACAATATCATCCGGCGGTGTGGCCAGGCGGGAATCGCCGGTCAGAAAGGGGCCACTCGCTCGATCATCTCCGGAAATTTTATTGAAGACACCAACTGCCGCAAAGAGTTTGGGGGTTGGGAGACGGCAGCCATCAAGTTTCATAACAGCGTGGACACCGTCATTCGCGGAAACACAATCCGGGGCGTCTACCGGCAGAAACAGGGTGCGTTCGGAATCTGGATGGACTTCGGCAACCAGGGCACTCGGATTACCGGCAATCTGATCTACCGAACGGAAGCAGCGACCGTGTTTCTGGAGATGGACCACGGCCCCACGCTCGTCGACCACAATATTCTGGTCGGCCAGACGATTCAAAGCAACTCGGAGGCGACCGTGTTTGCGCACAACCTGTTCGTGGATTGCGGGTATAGCTACCGGCCCGATGTTCGGCGCAGATCGCAGTATTATGAACCGCATACTACGAAAACAATCGGGCGGAAATCGGGCACCGCGCAGGATGACAAGTGGTTCAACAACATCTTCGTGCGTCAAGGGCTGGACGACGTACACTCCGCGCAAGGCTACGTCTCGGATTTCAATCTATTCCTGGAAGGCGCCAAGAAAAGCGTTTTCGGCGACGAACATAGCGTCTTGAGTGATCATCAAACGCGGTTTTCGATTGAAGACAAGCCGCTGGGAGCCACGATCACATTCACCATGGACGATACACTCCGAAACGTCCCACCTCTCCCAATGGTCGACGCCAAACGGATCGGCGTCTTCCCCACGGTGGGTCAATTGCTCGAGGATCGACATGGCCGACCGATCACCGTGAATACGGACGTAAGGGGCAACCGATTCATGCAGCCCGCCCCGGGCCCCCTGTCCGATCTGCGGCCGGGACGCAACACCGTTTCATGGACGCTAGAGAAGAAGTAGATCGTGCGACCGGTTGGGACCAGCGCGACGTGATCTACGGGCCGTCGCCGAACGAACCCGATCAGCGCCGGCGACAGGAAGCCTCCCAGAAAGCCGTTCGCTCAACGGGTACGGAAGCACCGTCGCTCGTGGCCGCAGCCGCGTGCCAAAGTGTTAGCTGTGAGCCAGTAACAAAACTCACCTTGGCTTGCACGACATCTCCTTGGTTCTTTGAAGTGTTCCACCGCGCGAGCCTCTGGTCACACCGTGCTCCGTCTTGAGTTCAGCCGCGACGCTGATAGGCTTTGCCGATACGGGGAGAAACGGGTGACAAAACTGCATCGTCGAGTTCACGGTTTGTTTGGATGCTCGGGCCGCGCAACGCACCGAGCGCTGCCGTCGCTCTTCGACGCGATACTTGCGAATCGCTTGAGGCCGATAGTTGCCGCGGTGAAGTCGTTGAAGCAAGTCCTGCAAGTTAGCTCGCAGATCCTCCTCGTAGTCTTCAAGCGTGACGTTATCGACTCCCGGTGCCTTGCCTCGTTTCAGTCGGCGGAACGCATGCCAGATCAACTGATAGTTGATCAGCGAGAAGAGGTTGTTGAAAACCGCTTCTGGTTGCGATTCCGCTCGTTGGTGGATGTGATCCAACCGGGTTAGCACCGAAGGTCCGTCTCTGAGTACGGGCGGTGCCCGGTCTGGATCACGTAACAGTTTGGCCGCCTACCCTACACCAGAGTTACCCGGTTTCTCTCTGACCGATTGGACTTCGGCAGCATGCGGTACTATTCGGCCATCCGACTCCCTGAGAGTCGTTTGCCTCCCTTGCTGTTTAGGCTTGTCGGGCATACTCAGACGTCCATGAGTGGAGTGTCATAGTTCGTCCAAGAACCTCAGGGGCTCACTGGTTGCCTTGATAACACGATGTGTAGCGCGAGCGGACGAGCGACTCCGGGTCTTCTCTTGCAGCTTGCCAAAAACGCGGCGAGAGATGTTGCCTTCCAGCATGCACAGACCTTGGGCAGGATCCAACAGATACAACATTTCGGAGCTCATGTCGTTCATCGCCGAAAGGCCACTCCCGGTCGGTTCGCCCTCGCTACCTTTCTCTGTACGCTTCAAGATGCCATTTCCTGCAAAGCCTCTATAGACATCCTGCAACACTCGATACTCGGCGCGCGGCTAACGCTTACCAAGGCGGGAGTCACACCCGCTTGTCATCAAACCATTTCCAGTCCGCACGTGCACCGTTTTGTTAGGCAGTCCGGTCCTCGTCAAGTGCCTCTTGAAGAATTGTAAGCTTGTCGGTCACCACTGTTACGCGCCAATTCGATAACGCTTGACCTACTTCATCCCACGTTACACCAGCTCGATCGTGATAATAACGACGCGCCTCCGTGGATTTGTCGTTTTGAAGTAGGTCGCCAACGTGCGAAATATAGTGATTATCCCATTGGACGCCGAGTTTTGTCGCAACGGCATCGATCTTGGGTTCGAGTTGCGAGGCGAGTTCTTCCTGGATCGACGTGGGGTCCATGTGGAGTCCGGAAACGATGACCGGTAGAAATATGAGACCAACCGCGAACAGAACAAACAAAAAGACCTGACCTAAGGCCGATCCCCATGGATCAGGAATGTCCTTCAAGGCGGTTAGGCCTATACAAGCCGGTTTGTACAAACAAAAGTATGCGAACCCAAAACATACTAAGGCAACTTTCATCCCGGAGAACCCCTGTTTCCAGCGCACCCAAAAGTTCTTACGAACATGCGTTGTCATAATCATCTCCTTCATAACGGCAAAGGTCACCGGGTTGCTGCCAGCGACGTTGAGTTCAGATGCGGCTCGGACGCAACTCCGGTGGACCGCCCTGTTATCCCGCGTTGTGTGTCGTTGCAAGCTGGATCAGACGCCCGATCCTCCTTTTATTCATTTGTTGAACCAAGGCGGGATAGACATTGACTAAGACATTCACGGCAAGCAGCGACACAATGACGCGAGGATCCTCACTCTCGGCGACGTTCATCAACACTCTCCCGATCACGTAGACAAATGCAATCAAGTGAACCGTTTCTGCATAGGTCATCGCATCCCGCAATTCCAGCAGGTCGCTCGCGTTCGGCTTCTTAACCGGCATCTGTAATTCTCGATTGAAATACTTGATGAACGAATTGGCGAGAACCCATTTGCACATGCCGACTCCGATTAGCTTGTTGAGTTTCTCGTTTCCTATGAAATTGAGTTGCGGCAGCTTGCCAATGGAAATCACCGCTCGGAGTAGCAGAGTTGATGCATGGCCAATCATCCAGGAAATGAAGACCTCTTTTAGAATGTATACTGTTACCATTTCCGCTTCAACTTCACGCTTGCGGTTGCGGGATAACGTATAACGTCCAACGACAGCGATAACCGAGTCGCGGCGATTGATTTTCCATTGTCATAAACGACGACTCCGCAACTTCGGTTCATCGCATGGTTCGTCGCCGCCTGAAGAGCGTATTTTACTTAAGTGATACGGCGTTTTGGGGGAGCAACTTTTCCTGCCCCTTCACGATTTCGTCTGGCACTTTCCTTAGGAATCTGCCATTCCGTGAAGGCAACTATGTACAGCAGGAATGTCAGTCCGATGTACGGAACAAGAACGACGAGGCCGAACCACCCAGGAAGCCCGATTCGTACACAGATCTTCCAGCACGGTAAAACCAGCAGAATGAAGAGACCAATTGCAGCGCCAATCAACGTAAGCAAAGGACCCAAAAGATCTCCGAACATTTCAAAACACTTCAAAGCGGGGTTTGGCAAAAGCATTCGATCTCCACTTGCAGCTTGGGGTTTTCTGATCGACGAACTTGTCTTTCTACAGACATCTGGTTTTCCAAGACGTTGCGATCCAATTCTACTGCCATTTCCAGTTGCCAGCAAAGCTCTAGCATCATGTGTGGACGCGCCTCATTGTACCAATCGATAATGCACGCAACCTCGTATTCGAATTGCCGTTGGTTGAACACAGCGAATCCCATGGACCGTCTGGAATAGTGGTCGATCACGTTCAAGACCCACCAGCAAACAGGCCAACGCTGCCAGATGGCGTTGGGAATCCAATGGGTCCGGAATCCACCGGAGGTCGGCACCGCCGCCAAATCAGCGCGCCAGGTGTGGCCGGGATATTTCGAGACGATGCGACATTGTTTGCCCGAATCGCCATTTGGCGGTTCCGGAGCGTCGATTGGCTTCTCTTTGATGATTCGCCCAACCGTCTTCTTGCCGATGTGAATTCCCGCTCGGGCCATCATATGGGCGATTTTGCCTTTCCCGAGAGACGGACAGAGCGGCTTGATTTGTTGGATCGTGCAGTACCGCATTTCGGACGGACGAATGCCAGCCCTTTGGAAGGCGCAATGATTCAACCGGCTGCCCGCGGATTTTTCCGGACATGAATCGCCTCAGAAATCAACCACGATAATCGATGCCCGGGCCGTACTATGGGGCGAGGTGACGGATCCGCTATCCTCTTCTTTCGCGGTGTTTCGGGTGGGTCGATTGTGCCAGCGGCTCCCATCATGAATTCGGGGTTGCGTCTCCGCCAAAGAGATGGTGAAAGTCGCTGGGCCGGTTCACCGAGGGGTCACTCAACTTCGATTTCTTTTTCGACTGTTGAGATACCCAACGACCATTCTTCGGCCCCGTTGTATCTGTTCGCTCATCAGTCGACGCGCCTCGTCCGGGTTGCGTTCGCGCAATGCGTCCAACAGATCGGACTTGGATGCGCACGTTTCCTCGGCGACTTCTGCCGTCAACATCCGGGGATCGTTGCGTTGAGCCTCAAAGACCATGCTGATCGCTCGATTGTCGTCGACGACTTTCGCAAGCAACGGATTCCGCGACGCCTCGATCAGCAATTCGTGAAACTGCCGCTCGCCGTCCAGCCATCGATTCAATAGCCCCTTGGTGCAATGCCCCTTGGGTTGACGTTGAATCTGCAGAAGAGTCTCACGAGCCTGATTGAGCAAGTATTCCAGTTCCTCCAGCTGATCTTCCGCAATGTACCGAGCCGCCTCGGCGGCCGCACAACTTTCGACTGCATCCCGCAGAACGTAGAGATTGTCCAGATCCTGTCGATTCGGCTTCCGGACGAATGCTCCGGCTCTCGGCACGTGCTCAACCAGACCTTCACTTGCCAGGCGGTGAATGGCCTCCCGGACCGGAATGACGCTGACGCCGATCTCCTCGGCCAGCGTTCGATTCACCAGTCGTACTCCGGGTGCCAGGTCGCCACTCGCAACCCTTCGGCGGATATAATCGTACGACTTTTCGGCCAGACTCTGTTCCACGTGCTGTCTCCAGCTTGCGTATTACAATCGCTTCGATACGATGTTATAACATGATATCCCAAGGGCCGCAAACGGCCTGTCGAACGGGATCGCCCAACCGACACCCGTGGAATACGTTTGTCGGCCTGCAACCGGAGGACATGCTGGTGTTTGGCACGATACTCAGAACAGCTCTGCTCGTCGCGCTCGCCTGGCCGTTACTCCAGGATTCAAACCTTCTTGCTCAGGCACGTCCGAACGTGCTGTTCATTGCGGTGGACGACCTGCGGCCGGAGTTGGGTTGTTACGGCTCCTCGCACATTCACAGCCCGAACATCGACGCACTCGCCGCGAGCGGCCGGATGTTTCAGCGAGCCTATTGCCAGCAGGCCGTTTGCAATCCGTCACGGACGAGTCTTATGACCGGTATGCGGCCGGACTCGATTGGAGTCACCGGAAATCACTCGCACTTTCGAACGGATCATCCGGATGTCGTCACTTTGCCGCAGCACTTCATGAATAACGGCTATCACGCGGCTGCGATCGGCAAGATCTACCATGGCGTGTTTCCTGACGGAGCGAGCAGCACCAAGTGGGACACGATGGGTGACCCACCGAGTTGGTCCGTGCCGGCCGTTCGGTTCGGTCCGCGATATTACTACACCGAGGCAGGCATCGCGGCGGCGAGGGGCATCTACAAGAAGATGTACCGATCGGAGAATCCCGGACCAGATGACTGGACGAAAAAGCTTGTCTTCGGTCCAGCCACCGAATCACCAGATGTGCCCGACAACACACTTTACGACGGGAAGGTTGCAGATGCCGCGGTGAATAGGCTGCATGAGTTGAAGAGCAGCAACAAGCCGTTCTTTCTGGCGGTCGGATTTATCAAGCCGCATTCACCGTACGTCGCGCCGAAAAAGTACTTCGATCTGTACGACAACGTTGCGTTGCCGTCGCATACCGAGTTCCCTGCCGATGCGCCGAAGTTTGCCGGACACGGTTCGGAAGAACTACGGCGTTACACGGATCAGCCGAAAAGCGGCACCATCCCCGACGAGGCGCAACGGCGAGTTCGCCAGGCATATTTTGCTTGCATCAGCTACATCGATGCTCAGATTGGCCGCGTGCTGGAAGAGCTGGAACGATCCGGACTCAGCGACAACACCATCGTCGTGCTTTTCGGCGACCACGGCTACCACCTTGGCGAGCAGGGGTTGTGGGGAAAAACGACCAACTTTGAACTCGATACGCGAGTGCCGCTGATTGTTCGGGCACCGGGGATGAAGGCCAAGGGCGAATCAACGGCTTCGCTGGTCGAACTTGTCGATCTCTATCCCACACTCGCCGACCTGGCCGGCCTGCCGATCGGCGAACAACTTGAAGGCACCACGTTCGTTCCGATCCTGAACGATCCGAGCCACGACACTAAACTGACAGCGTTCAGCCAGTACCCTCGCGGCGGCGGGCTGATGGGCTACTCGGTGCGCACGCCGACGCATCGGCTGACTCAATGGGTGCATCGTCAGTCGGGCGAAGTCCGGGAAACCGAGCTATACGACTACTCGGACGGGCTCGTCGAAACAGACAACCTGGCGGCTGAGAAGCCGGAACTCGTTGAGAGCCTGGCGGCTCAGCTCAGCTCCGTAGTCGCCCGACTCGCAAGATCCCCGGCATCCGAATCTCCGACCGGCAACACGGAACGGGTTGCCACGTCGGAAACGGTAAGTTTTGAGCAGGCCAAAGCCGGACCGTTTGAGAAACTGAACACCGGGATCGGCACGTGGACACCGGGCGCCGGCCGTTCGATCGTGGACGACAAGCACGCAAAGACCGGCAGGCACTGCCTCCAACTGACCGGCGGCAAAGAAACAACCGTCACTCTCAGACTCTCCCCCGACGCCCGCACGAAGGGGCTACTCTCGTTCTGGGCCGAGCGCTGGACGGCGAGAAAGCCGTTCTCCTTTCGTATTGAGAAGGACTCCGGCCAGGGATGGGAGGAGATCTACAACGGCGACGCCAAAGTACGCGTAGGGCGTTCCTTCCTGAATCACGTCAAAGTACCGCTTGCTGGCCAAGGCATCGAACAGTTGCGCCTCACATGTTCCAGCCCACCCAACACGGGGATCCTGATCGACGACCTTCGTATCGAGGTGCCCGTTCCCATGCGGGTCGTCTCAGTGACGGCCCGGCCACTCGAATTGCCCGTTCTCGTTCGCAACGAAGTGAACCCCGTCATGGATGTGCAGGTCGACGTCGAAGGATCTCTTCAACCATTGACGGTAACCGACATCCGTGCGCTGCAATTGGGAGGGGCGAGTCATGATGGTGGGCTGGCGGTGGATGTGTGGGCAACGGGAACCGACGGACGATCTCCGTCTGGAAACACCGAGTCGATGAAGCGACGGGCATCGTTGTTTGACACCGATCCGTCCATACATCTCAAGTTCGAGGGTGAGAAGCAACTTGAATCGGGGACGAACCACTTCTTCCTCTCCGT
Organism: uncultured Pirellulaceae bacterium; assembly: GCA_964395615.1. Classification (GTDB taxonomy): domain Bacteria; phylum Planctomycetota; class Planctomycetia; order Pirellulales; family Pirellulaceae; genus CAYNDU01. Next base: position 9,145 of record CAYNDU010000110.1, read on the forward strand.
TCGTAATCCGACAGGGATCGACTTCGCAAAGTCACTGCGGGTAGATCCCGGAGTGGTCACGATTAGCGGCAAACGGTATAGCATCGAGGATGATGTCGACGCTCCCGTGACACGATTTGGGTACGCCGTTCGTAAGGAGGGCGATGATGGAGTCCACACGTATCGCATTCCCGGTCTGGCAACCACCAATCGAGGCACGTTGATCGGTGTCTACGATGTTCGCAGACGATCGGGCGGCGACTTACCCGGCGATATCGACGTGGGGATGTCGCGGTCGACCGACGGCGGGCGGACCTGGGAGTCGATGCGAACCATCATGGACATGGGCGACGACCCGAAGTGGCGATACGACGGCACCGGCGATCCGGCCGTCCTTGTTGATAGGAGTACAGGTACGATCTGGGTGGCCGCGACGTGGAGTCACGGCGACCGCTCGTGGCGAGGTTCGGGACCTGGGCTGAAGTCGGACGAGACCGGTCAGTTGATGCTGGTTCGCAGCGATGACGATGGCGTCACGTGGTCCGAGCCGATCAATATCACCGCGCAGGTCAAGAGACCGGAGTGGTGTTTCCTCCTGCAAGGGCCGGGCAAGGGCATCACGATGCGGGACCATACGATCGTGTTCGCCGCACAGTATCAGGATCCGCCTCAGAATCGACGTCTGCCGCACTCGACGATCATTTACTCGAAAGACCACGGAAAGACCTGGCAGGTTGGCACTGGGGCGTTCGACGACACGACGGAAGCACAGGTCGTCGAAATCGAGCCCGGCGTGCTGATGCTCAACTGCCGATACAATCGCAAGCCCGTGCGGGTTGTCATGACATCGCGCGATATGGGAAAAACGTGGCAGAAACACACGACGTCCGAGCGATCCCTGATTGAACCCGGTGCGTGCATGGCGAGCTTGATTGACGTTGATCAGGAAGTTGGGAAGAACGTTGGCAATTGGCTCCTGTTTTCCAATCCCGACAGCCGTTCCGGCCGGCATCACATCACGATCAAGGCTTCCCCCGATCGCGGCCTGACATGGCCCAAACAGCATCGCCTGCTCCTGGACGAAGGTAACGGTGCCGGCTACTCATGCATGTCGATGATCGACGAGAAAACCGTCGGCATCCTGTACGAAGGCAGCCGGGCGCACATAACGTTCCAGAGAATTCCCCTGAGCGATCTTGTCGGTCAAGAGGAGCGTTCGGAGCCGGCAGAATCAATTGAACCGACGCTATCGCTACCTCGCGTCTTCGGCAATCACATGGTTTTGCAGGCCGACGCTGAACTTCCTTGCTGGGGGCGCGCGAAACCCGGTTCGAGAATCAGCGTCCAGCTTGGTGCCGACAAGCAAGTCGCCATGACCAACGAACACGGCGAGTGGAGTGTTCGTTTCCCAGCCCGCTCAGCAAGTTCGCTTCCTATCTCGCTGACCGTCTCCTCAGCCTCCGAGCAGATTCGATTCACCGACGTTCTGATCGGAGAGGTGTGGGTCTGCGCCGGTCAGTCCAATATGGAATGGATGCTCTCTCAATCCGCAAACGGCGCAGACGAACTTCGCCGACTTGAAAGCCGTGAATCGGGCGTTGAGATCAACTTAAGGCAGCCTGAGCTCGGCCACCGGGAATCTCACGCCACCATCGATCGTCGCCATCTGGAATCACACGCCACGGCAATCCGCCTGCTGAAATTGGAAGGTGGCGCTCGCGGCAGCTCAGGAGGCTACGCCTCGCAGCATCTTGATCGTCTCACTCCCGAAGCGTTCTGCGAAGGCAGGTGGCAGCCCGCATCGGTCGAGTCGGCGCGGTCGTTCTCGGCAGTCGCCTGGTATTTCGCCCGCCAACTGCACGGAGAGCTTAAGGCACCCATCGGATTGATCTGTCCAGCAGTCGGGGGAACGCCTGCGGAAGCGTGGATTCCTCGTGAAGCTCTCGAGTCCGATCCTGAATTGAAAGGACTGGTTGCCGGCAATTGGATCGACAACGAACGCCTCGGCGACTTCTGTCGCACTCGAGGGCTGCAGAACCTGCTGCCTGCGATTCAGGCGGGCGAGCGAATTCCTGGTGACGAGCTTGGTCCGAATCACTCGTTCAAGCCGGGATTCATGTGGTCCGCGGGGATCAAACCGCTGATTCCGTACGCGATCCGAGGAGCCATTTGGTATCAAGGGGAATCGAACGCAGAGACTCCCGCGCGCGTTCGCGAACACGATCGTCTGCTTCCGCTGTTGATCAATGAGTGGCGAGCGCAGTGGGGACAGGGTGCCTTTCCGTTTCTTTACGTACAGCTTCCGGCGCTCAATCGACCCGAATGGCCGTGGTTTCGCGACGGGCAGCGACGTACGCTCGGTCAGCTCAAAAACGTCGGCATGGCCATCACAATCGACACCGGCCATCCCTCGAATGTGCATCCGACTCTAAAGAAACCCGTTGGTCAACGGCTGGCCAAATGGGCCTTGGGAACTACATACGAGTCCGCATCAGATGCGACTTACACGGGTCCATTGCTTGACAAAGCCGAACGAGAAGGCGACTCAATGGTCGTCGCCTTCAACCACGTTGGCGATGGTCTGAAGTCATCCGACGCAAAGCCGCTGCGACACTTTGAAATTGCCGGCGCGGACGGTGTCTTTCACAGGGCGAGCGCGAAAATCATTGGCCGGAACACCATCGCTGTTTCAAGCCCAAGTGTTCCCGAACCAGTCGATGTGCGTTACGCGTGGCTACCGTATCCCGATCCTGCGGTGAACCTCTTCAACGGCGCCGACCTGCCCGCATCGCCGTTCACAACGGAAAGCACCGAGACTGAACGGAGGCGTTAATACTGCCGATCAGAGTTTTTCTGCAGAGGATCCGACGTCGAGCCAGTCATGAAACACCTTCTCACCTTACTCATCAATGTCGCGTTGCTTAACACGCTCTCACTCGTTGCGCCGTCGAACGCCAGCGCCGAATCTCCGGAATTGCTGTCGTGGGAAGAGCTCCCCGCGATTCCGGACGAACTTGGTTTCGCCGGCCCATTTGCCGGAGCTCACAACAATGCCTTGATCGTCGCCGGCGGAGGCGATTTTCCACGGCGATCGTG
>CAYNDU010000111.1:0-12145 GCA_964395615.1 uncultured Pirellulaceae bacterium
CCCTACGGGCCGTTCCGGCAATTGACTCCTGACCCCTTTACCCTAACTCATCGCGGGACCCCTTCTGGGGGGACATCGGAACGAGTGACGGGTGAACGCGTCCAGGCCTTACGGGCCACGAACGTTCGATTTCACCCTAAGTTCTTGACTGATCTAGCCTTCCTAAACTTTGACGACCGTGGCTTGTGTGCCTAAACTAGAAAGTGACTTATCTTGTTCGCTTCTACCTTCAAGGTCCACCGTCGGCGCCGATTGCGGTGTTTTCCGGCAGAGCAGTGGCATCGCCGTGCATTACAGGCTCCAGGTTGTGTTGTGGATATTCGTATGCCAGTTCGGTCTGGTGTCGGAGCCCGTTCGCGCGCAGCTCGATCGTTCGATACCGAGAATCAAGCGTGGCGATGGGACATCGATTCGCGAGTTGCAGCCCAAGATGTTCTATTTGCGCAACGCGCAGGGAGAGCTCGTTTACGTCCCGGATTTTTCCTACGAGCAGTGGGAGCGATTGATTCAGCTGGACCGGAATCTGGGTTCGCCCCGGTTGCCAACCAGCGTACTGACCGAATGGCGGTTGGAGGCGTGGGTTGAGGGCGACCATCTACGCGCAGAGGCGCAGTTTTTCGTCGAGCGACGAGGGGCTCGGAATTCGGTTCGGCCCGGCGACGAGTTGGCGGAGCCGATCGGTGCCCCGGGCACCACGAAGAGGGGTGATGATGAGGGACCGGGAGACGCCGTCGAGGACGCGATGAAGGAGGGCATTCCGCCCGGCACGGAATCGAATCAAGTCGACGAGCGTTTCGACGGTGATCGCTCAGCGAGTGATTCACGCAAGGAGCCGAATCGAGACGGACGCGAGGAATCGCGAACCACGCCGACTTGGGTTCGCGTGCCACTGGCGATGGTCGGGTGTTTCCTTCGCGGAGAGCCGGAATTCGAAGGCACCGGGTCCTACTTCTTGTCGTACGAGGGGGCTAAGGACGGATACGTCTGTTGGCTCAAAGCCGAGCCAAACACGCGCCATCGCATGACGCTGCCTTTGGTGGTTCCTGTGAACCGCGACGGTGACGAACGACAGATCTCGGTCGTCGCACCGTCGCCACTCGTCTCACGTCTGACGCTTCATGTGCCTTTTTCACAGGCGACGGGTGAAGTGAGCGACGGCTCGACCCAGGCGGTGCGGGCCCTCGAATTCTCATCGGACGGGGACGGCGGCACGTTTGTATCGCGTGGGGTGCGGGGCCCCGCAACGGTGACCTGGCAGGGAGGGCCGTCGAATCAGCGCGAGCAAGTTCCGCCGCTAGATATCTTCGGTGCGTTAGTCGTGACGGCCAACCAGAGCCTTCAGGAACTTCGGGTCGACGGACAGTTTACCGTCCGGTCCTTTGGTCAATCGATGGATCGGTTTCAGGTCCGATTGCCCCCTGCCCTGCGACTTCGCTCAGCTGCTACAACCGGATATCGAGTCCGCGCGATCGACGAGGAAGATCGCAACGGGTCCGTCGGACAGTTGGTCGAGGTCCGGCTGGAGCATCCGATAACGAGTGAGGCCACGATTCGGCTGTCGGCCGAGTTGCCCGCAGTGGGTGAGTCGTCTGGCGAGGCGCCCACATTGGCAGAGCTTCTGACGGGCGGAGTTCGCATCGAAGTCGCTCGTTTTGAGTTTCCCCAGGCGGCGCGGCACCGCGGTCAGATAGATTTCGTTGCCATTGGAGATTGGGCCTACCTCTGGAGCGAGACGGCGAATGCTCAGCGCGTGGATTCGACCCTCGACCCCATCGCCGGCCAACCGGTCATCGCCCGTTTCCAGTACGCTCATCAACCGTGCGATCTGGCAGTTGGCCTGAGTGGCCGCGCTACGAAGATCCACGTGGAACCGTCGTACGACGTCCATGTAGGCGCTCAACAGACGCGATTGACGCTAACACTCTCTTGTCGCTCGCAGGGTTCGAATTCGAGTCCGATTGCGGTCGGCTTGCGCGGTTGGACGGTCGAAGTCGTCCGATTCGCCGAAACCGACAGCCTGTTACCGATCGATTTCTCGCAGAATGATCCACTCGTCGTTCCGGTGCCAATGGAAGCGCAGTCGGACGGTCAATACACTTTGCAAATCGAGGCTCGACGAGAGATGACGGCCGGCGTGATCCACGGGACGCAGCCGCTGCAGGTCTTGCTGCCGATCGTTGAGGCGGTCGATCCGAGTCGCAGCGTGCTGATGGCAAGTCCGGCCGACGTCACGATTACACCTGCGCGAAATGTCTCGCTGACTCCCCGCCCCAGCGAACTGCAAGCCCTGGCTCCACTGGAAGAGCCAGACGCATTGTCCCCGATACACGAGATTCGCAATTTCCGTTACCGGGATCGGGGCTCTGCCGAACAGGCTCGATTCGTCGGTGAATTCAAGATTCAACCGCGGGCTGTTTCCGTATCGGTCGTCAGCAATGTGCACGTGGATGAGAATTCGTATGCGGTTGACCAGACTTACCAGTACGCGGTTCAGCACGAACCGATCGACCATCTGTTCCTGGCCGTACCCCGCCGTTTGGTCGAGGACGACCGAGTCAACGTGCGTGTGATGTTAGACGATGAACCCTTGGTTCCCATCCCCGGACCGATACTGGACGACGAGCGGATGGCGGTGCGTGTTGAGCTGCCTCGGCCCGCCTTGGGGCCGTTTCAGTTGTCACTGACTCAGTCACAACAGGTCTTGCCCGTCTTCAAGGCTGAACGAGCGACCCCTTGGACGATACCGCTGGTGTTCCCATCCACCGCCAGCGACAGCAGCACCACGATCATTCACAACACGGTTCAAGTTGCGTATCGGGACTCGCTCCAGTTTGAAGTGCTGTCCGAACACTGGTCGGTCGACGAGCGGTCGTCAGGACCAGGGCGGCTGGCACTGAACACGGCGTCAGACGGCACAGACATTTCGATGTCTGTTGTGCGCAAGGGCGTAAAACGGCCGGCCTCGACGATCGTCCACAATGTCTGGATTCAATCGTGGTTTGCCGGGCAGCAACGGCGGGACCGCGTCGTCTTCCGTCTGCAGACCAACGAGCCAGAGTTGCGGATTCAGTTGCCCAACCGGGCGCTCTTGGATCCCCGTCTTGTGCATGTTGCCCTGGATGGCCAAGCGAGGGAAGACTGCCAGTTGGTCGACGGTGGGGAGTTGATTGTTCCGGTCGCAGGCCCCGTCTCAAACGAACAGGACGATCGCGTTCTGGAGCTGTGGTACGTCCTGTCAATCGACCGTTTAGGCGGACATACGACCATTGACACGGCATCGATCGATGCTGTCGATCACGCTCAGCGATCGTTCTGGCAGGTCGTCTTGCCCCGAGGTCAGTTGGTGTTTTCGGCCGATCGAGAGACGACGTCGGAAATCGGCTGGCGCTGGTTGGGATTTGGATGGGGACGTAAGCCATTGCGCGAACAAGAAGAATTGGAACATTGGATCGGGGCTTCGCGACAGGATCCGCTCCCAACGGCAACGACACGCTATCTGTTCACAGCGTTCGGTTCCGCCCGGCATTTGGAGTTTGACGTTATCTCGCGCAGCTCGATCTTGCTGATTTCTTCCGGCATCGTGTTGGTGGTCGGGCTTTCGCTTCTGTATATTCGGATCGTGCGGCACCCTGCGGCTCTGATGCTGTTCGGAGTCATCTTATTGACCATCGGAATTGCTGCCCCTGGACCGACACTCGTGATCGCACAGGCGGCCAGCGCCGGAGTCGCACTCGTATGCCTGGCCCAGCTTCTGAGGCATCTTCTTGGTCCACGCCCTCTCGCTCCGTTAGCGAGTGCCGGCCGATCAGCCACGATCGATTCAAAAGTCTTCGAAGTCCATTATTCTCCCGGGGAAGGTAGCTCGCGCATCACGTCCTCAAAGAACCTGGTCGAAACGCCCCTGTCGACCGCCGACTCCAAATCATGATCTGCACGCGCCTTACCGTTCGAATCGTCGCTTGTTGCGCGACACTTGCCGCGTGCTCGTCCCTATCGGCTCAGCCGTCATCAACCAGGCCAGTGGACGATGAGAGGCCTTCGCCATCGGCCGGCGTGAACGAGCGAGTCGAGGTACCGCTGACCGATGGAATTACGTACCGCCAGGTCCTCGTGCCGGCAGAAAAGCTGACGGAACTTGCCCGTGGTTCCATGCCGATCAAGAAACAGCAGTTCTTGGACTTGATACGACGCGCTACGGGCGGAGGCTCGGCCTCCGAACAGCGAACGTGGATTGAATCGGCTGAATACTGGGCACGCTATGAGCCGGGACGATTGGTCGGCGGGCGAGCCCGATTGCACGTGCGCAGCATGGATGCCAAGCCGTCCCTGCTGGATCTCGCGCCGTGCCAACTGGCCATTGGACCGGCGACCTGGATGACAGCGGACGGAACACGTCCGGCCAGCATCGGAATGGACGCCCACCGGCGTTTCGTCGCACGAGTGGCAGGCTCGGCCGATCTGGTGTTTCCCTGGAGTCTCAGCGCGAACGCGGCCAACGTCGATTCGGCCACCGAACGCGATCGCTTCCAACTTCGCCTCCCACCCTCTCCTCGCTCAACACTCTGGCTCGATCTACCCCTCGATCAGCGGCCCGAACTTGATGCCGGCGTCGCCATGAAGACGAACTCAGACGTTGACCAGCCCGACCTGCCCCACCTCGATCGGTCCCGCCGACGGTGGCAACTCGAGTTGGGCGGCCATACCGAATGTCAATTGGAAATCCGATCGAAGGCAACTGATCGCGACGATGAATCGAACGCCGCATGGTACGCCAGATCGGAGTATCTACTGAGGCCGGGAGGACTGGAATTGACCAGCCAGATCGACCTGGATCTACCTGAACTCGGCATGCAACAACTGACAATGATCGGTGATGCCAGCCTGCACCTGACCGTGGCGGAGCTTGATGGTGAACCCGTTCAATGGGCCATTCACCAAAGTGAAACCGGTTCGAAGCGGACGATTGAGTTCGACTTCGGCCGCATCGAACGAGGCGTTCGACGGAAGTTGACATTGCGGAGCGTGGCGGACGTCGTCGAGAATCGAATGTGGCGGCTGCCGAACTGGTCGCCATCGACGGCTGAGTGGTGTCAGGATACCGTCACGATTCAGCTTGATCCGGAAATCGATGTGCGTCGACTGGAACATTCCGGTTATCAGCCGATTCCATCAACGACATCGACAGCGAACGGTGGAATGGTCCGGCGTTTTCAAGCGTTACAGGCCCACGCTACCGTCCGGATCCTGGTCTCCTACCGTCGCTCACGAGTTTCTGCGCAGACGGTCACTCGCGTCGAGTTGGCGCCGGGAAGTCTTCGGGCAACGCTTGCCGCCCATCTGACCGCGCTCAGCGGTCAACGCTTCCTGATCGAGGCGGATGTTCCGATTGCCTGGACCATCGACGGAATTGAATCGGAACCTGCGGGTGCGATTGAGGACTACCGACTGGATGACCAGACGGCTCGGGCGCGGCGGCTGTCCATTCAACTGAGTCGCCCGATCAGCCCGACCCGGCCGCTGGCGCTGTCGGTACGGGCACACCGTACAGGACCGATCAAATTACGAGCTGCGGACTTCCGCCCTTTACGCTTTCGCCGCTTTGAACGACTTGATCAATTCGTTGCCATCGTACCGGATCCACAATACGGGATCCATGTGACGGGCGACGCAGACGTGCAATGGGAGGTGGACGACTTGCCCGAGCCGCTCGGCCAACTGTTGCCGGATGATCACGGTAGCCTGCAATATCGTGACGATGAACAGGCTGACCGACTTGGCATCCGTTTGACACAGGAGTCGCCTGCCTTCCGTGGCCGATCGTCGGTCAAAGCGCTGGTCGAAACGGATCGACTCGTCGAGTCCTACTCGGTGCGATGCGTCCCCGAGTCCAAACCGCTGAGCCGGATCCTGATCCACCTTGCGCCGTCACGCGGCAGCGAGTTAACCTGGGAACTGACGGGAAGTGACAACCAGATTCTCAGTGCGCGGCAACTTCCGTCTCCATCCAACGAGAAGCCCGGGGCAAAGCGCGGTGAGACTTGGGAGATTGTCCTTCGCAAACCAACGGACCGAAGTCTGGAATTGCGTGGCCAGCGGTCCACGCCATGGGCCGGGGCCCTCCGAGTTTCGGTGGCAACATTGCCGGAAGCGACGAGCCAAGAGTGTTGGTTGTCGATTGCGGCGGCGAACGGTCGGACCCCCTCGGTAACCACGCAATTTGTAAAACCGGTGGCATTGTCCTCCACGCTGGAAGCAGACGCCGCGCCGACATTGGCCAGGTATCGATACGATGCCTCACGCGATGCGCGGGTGACCATCGAACCTCCGTCGGCGTCTGCCGACGAACGTGCGTTGAAGGCCTGGAGTTGTTGCCTGACGAGCCATTATCGTCGCCATGGGCCGGCAGTGCACTACGCCGTTTACCGGTTGGAGAACTATGGGCGGCCCAGTTTCGAAGTCCTTCTACCGACGGGCGCCCGATTGATCGAAGCGCGCGTTGATGGCCGGATTGACGCCGGGGACATGCTTGAGGAAAAGGGCCGATTGGCGTTGGATCTCAGCCCGGGCAAGCGATTTCCGCGAGTCGAACTGGTCTATTCGCTTCCACACCGCAAACTCGGTCTATCCGCACAGATTTCCGCCCCGTTTCCCACCATCGCCTCGCCCGTGCTGCAGAAACACTGGAGCATCTCACTCCCGGTCGGCTATGCCCCCTGGTCAAGTGATTCCACCCTGTGGCCGAGACCGGTCGAGGTTCAAGGGTGGACGCGTCGGCTCCTCGGACCACTGGCAGCCGGGCCCGAATCGCATCCGTTCAATTTTTTCAACCTCTCCGATTGGAAGCACTTGGGAAACCGTTGGGCAGGCCGGCAGGCCGTTCCAGATCCGGCGAAACGCATCTTACGGGTACTCGGCGAGAACCTGCTGATCTCTTCCGAGGCGGAAAGTCGGGCCATGACCGGCACCTGGCGTCAGGTCCTGTCATCGATTCAAGGGAGTTTAGCAGCCGACCCCGGACCCCACGAATTCCAGTGCTGGGTGGAGGCCACGATTCACGATCTCGGCGGCATTGTCTTGGATGAGCCGATCCCGCACGTCGACGGTCGAGACCATTTGGAAGCAGCCACGCGCCTCCTGCTACAGGCACAACTGCGGTTGGCTGTTGACGGAGACATCGTTTTGCTGACCTGTCTTCCGAACCTGGCTCAGTATCCTGATGACACGTTCCCTACCTCCAACCCGTCGGTTGTCGTCGTCCGTCCCTCCAGCCGATTGTCGCGTCAAATGCGAAGTTTGCCTCTTAGCACGACCCATCACTTCCTGACCTGGGGATCTTGGTTGGCTGAGCCGAGTGTTCCCGACACGCCCTGGAAGTTAGCCCGGTCGCGCATGTTGCGGGACGGACTGCAGGACGCATCTGCAGTCTGCCACGTCTCGATATCCGCGGCCGATTCGGGTCGGCTGACGCTCATTCGCCAGGCCGATTTCGAGATGTTCGGATGGGTCTTCTTCCTGATTTCGGCGGGAATCTTTGGGTGGCTGGGGTACGGCCGACCTCGGTTGCTCGTCGCCGGTCCGGTGGCGGCTGCCACGGCCGCTTTGCTGACACCGCCGTTAGTGATTCCCATGACATCCGGAATCTTTCTCGGTAGCCTGGCCGCCAGCCTGATCGTGCTGCTCCGATTTCTCAGCGCATCGAACCAGGAGCGGCTCGCCAAGCTTGAACGGCGCTCCGAAGCGACGAGCGATGACGTGACCTCCCCGACGAACCCGGTGGTGGGAGCCGGCCTTCTGTTGGCGATTCTATTTCAAGCGAGCGGCGGTCGCGTTGCCATTGCCCAAGATACCGCCGCCTCCGAAGAGAGACCGGTCGCCGTCGCTCAGATACTGGTTCCGGTAGACGATCAACGGCAGCCTGTCGGTGACTACCTATACCTTCCTTTGAACCTCTACGACCGGCTTCACCAGTTGGCGGACAACCCGTTGCACGAAACGCGTTGGATTGTCCGACGAGCCGAATACCGCGCGGTCATGAATTGGGGCCGGTCAAGCACCGAGCTGGGGCTGACCGGCATCTCCGCCCGTTATGACATCGACGTGTTGAAGCGAGGACAACGGCAGGCCTTTCCCTGGCCTGAGGGTATGGATCGAACGATTCTTCTCGAGGCACGCCTGAACGACCGACCTCTTGAGTATCAGTGGAGTGTCGCGGGCGATGCTCTCTTGTTCGATCTCGACGTCGAGGGTCCTGCTCGCCTCGAATTGGAGCTCCAGCCTATCGTCGAGCCCTTCGAAGAATGGCAGCAATTCGAATTCAACGTCCCTCCCGTCGCCCAGGCTCAAATGAAAGTCGAAATTCCCGATGGGGCACCGACGATTCAGTTGGTAAATTCTCTGGGAAGTCGGCTGACGCAGAGCAACGCCGGGATCTGGGAAGCAGGGCTGGGGCCCATCGATCGATTGCACATGCGTTGGCCGCGCCGGCCGGCTCTTCCCGACGACCGGCCGACGCCGGAAGTCAGGCAGTTGACGTATCTTCATATCAACGAAGAAACGGCAGAATATCCGGTGACAATGGAAACTCAGCTGCACTATCGAGTCAGCAGGGGAGAAGTCCGTCACGTGGCCCTGACCGTTGACCGTCGTCTGCAGCTGATAGACCTCGACGGTGCCATCGGTGTGACCGCCGAGGACATATCGATCGATTCAATCGCCGGTCGCTTGGAAATCCCGTTAGCTCAGCCGGCGACACGAGACTTCCTCTTGACATTGCGATTCAGATTGGCCCGACTTTCCAAATGGGGGCGACTGACGGTACCGCGGTGTCAGGTGCTGGGTGAGCGGGTCGTTCAGCAGGACCTCGCAATTAGCTGGCCGGCAAACGTCGAGTGCCAGGTAGAAGGCACGGACGGCATATCATCACAGAAACCGGCGGACTTCCTGCAAGCCTGGGGCGCCGCGATCGCAGCTCCACGCGTCTGTTTTCGCATCATGAGCGAACCGCCTCCTGTGCACTTGACGGTCCGTGCCCAGAATCAGCCAATTCCGGCTCGTCAGAATCTAACGGTAAGTGTTCGGGATGCCCAGCTCGATTGGATCTTTCAAGCAGAGATGGAACAGGTCGGACAGCCCATTTACCAGCACACCCTGACCGTGCCGCGACTATTCCAACTGAAGTCGGTCGATCTGTATTCGCAGGGAAAGAGGGTCCCGTGCGAGGCTCGCCCCGACAAGACCGGTCAGTTGACCGTATTCCCGGATCGTGCCCTTCATGGCGATTGGCGATTGGTGGTGGCCGGGACCCAACGCTTGCTGAACGATCAAACCGAGGTGTCGCTCCCGCCCGTCTCGTTGCAAGATGTCGAGTTGAGCGAACATCATGTCCGTATATACCGCCGTGACGATGTCCTCGTCACCGTTCAGACTCCGGATTTGCCGAACTACCGGGTGCCGATCCAGACTGGTCCAACTTACAACGAAACACTCGGGCGTTTGATCGCCGAGTGGGACCATTCGGCCAGCAGCCGCGGCAACACGCAGTCGGTTGGTGGGGCTCCTTCGCGCCGTTCCACTGGGACGCCTGCGACCGGCAACGACGTTGCCAACGGCGTCATGTTGCTTATTCGCCCCAATGCGCCCGAGTTGCATGGACACATGGCGACACGCATCGAGCGGCAGAAAGATCTCTGGCAGGTCACGGCGCGCCTGACCGTGAATCGTGCGTCGGATGATGCCGGGGTGATCGATAAGTTACGGTTGGATATCCCGACAAGCTGGGCTGAGCCGTTCCATCTGAAACCCGAATACACTTATTCCATTCGGGGCATTCCGGGGCGTCGCAGGCAGTTGACAATTCGTCTGCCACAACCCACAACACGGCCCGTTACCGTCGAAATTGTCGGCGCGCTTGCCTTGACTAACGGACAACGAGCGTTCCTGCCTGATATCGTTCCCTTGGACCTGGCTAAACTCTCTCGCTACGTGATTCTCCCGACGCAATTCGGCCAACAACATCTGCAGTGGGAAACTCGTGGCCTGCAGCCTGCGCCGTTGAGTGAAGCCTGGCCATCTGACGACGCTACCAGCGCGGCGACGGTGGCGCACCGAGTTTGGACATCTCCCTCGGCCGTCGTAGCTGATTCGCAGCCGGTGGCGCGGAAGCCGGTTGTCCGACTGGCTGATGTCACCCTGGCCGTCGGCCCGACTGGCGACTATTACGGGGTCACCGAGTTTAGCATCGATCCCGCAGGTAGAGATTCGAGTACGATCTCGATTCCCAAGGGTATCGAACCAGTAGCCGTAACCGTCGAGAATGCTCCTGCGCTCGGAGCTCCAACATCCCACGGACTGTGGCAAGTACCGCTGCATAGCGACCACCTTCCACAACAATTGAGTGTGGTGTTTCGGCGCCGGACGGACGGCGCTCTACCGCCCGGTCCGCCCAGGATCCGTGTACCGTGGATCAAGGATGCAAGAGTGGAACGAACGCTCTGGACACTGCAAGCCGATCCGGGCCTCTTACTGGAGGTAGCTGGAGTGGACCGGCAGCCAACTCCACGAGTCGATCAGGATCTGGTTCGATTGCGCACGTGCCTGGATCTGCTCGAGACGGGCGACGAGTATTTTACGGCTCATCCTTCGGCCAATTCCAATAACTGGTATTCGCCATGGATTCGTCGGTTGACGGTCACAAGTGCCTGGATGCGCCGGGCGTTTCCCCGGGAGTCCGAGAAACCAAACGCCACAGCTCTAGATGATCTCCTGCAACGCACCGAGTCAAAGATTCAGCGTTTCAAAAGTGCTCCGACGGGCGGCGCCGAGGTGGCTGCCATCGCCCGTGTACCCAGCTCTCGAGACTTGTGGGACGATGATGTGCGTCCCGGGACCGAACGGTTGCACTACGTCTTCGACGAAGGCGTCTCGGAATTGACGCTCTCCATTGAAACGAAGCGGCCATCTCACTACTTGCGCCAAGCCGGAATGGCCGCGACCGTCCTGCTACTGGGGGCTGTGGTCCTTGCTTGGGGCATCCGACGAAAACCAACCATCCAATTGGGCCAGTGGCCCTTTCTGATCGCGACGCTCATCGGAATCGGCTGGTGGCTATGGGCTCAGCCGAGCATTCTTGGTTGGTTGGTCGTGCTGGCCGGCGTTTGGGGGGCCTGGCGTGCTCCGGTCCGTTCATAACCAGCTTGCCCCTCTTCAACCCAAATTCATGCTTCGCCGGTCACGAAACGCCGTTCACATGCGCCAACACTCGCCGTCCTGGAGAGACTCACGCCAACCTCCGCCTCGCCTCCCGTGCTGCATCAGACCGCATTTCGATCGGTGAAAACCGGTATTCAAACACTTGGACGAAGGGCCAAAGCCCCCCTCCGCGACGGAGATTCGACCGACAAACGACACGTGAAATTCGGCACGTGAGTTCGTCTTGGCACATTTCGGTCCATCTGTTAGGTTACCTCCCCGTTTGGCATGCGGCCAATTCAAAGGGCTTTCAGGGAAGGAATCCAGGATGCACCCTCAAGGCAAACAGGAAGTCTGCGTTCACATACGATGGATGATTCGTCGCGACATGGGAGAAGTTCTGGATATTGAAAATGTGAGCTTCGAATTCCCCTGGTCGGAAGACGACTTTATTCGCTGCTTGCGACAACGCAACTGTATTGGAATGGTCGCGGAACACGAGGAACGTGTGGCCGGCTTCATGATCTACGAACTGCACCGAAATCGGCTCCACGTGTTGAATTTTGCCGTCTCGAGCGAATTCCAGAAGCGAGGAGTCGGGCGCCGGATGATCGAGAAGCTGATCGGCAAGTTGTCGAGCCAGCGACGGAATCGAATCATGCTCGAAGTGCGTGAAACCAACCTCGCCGCGCAACTCTTCTTCAGGCGACTCGGCTTTCGAGCCGTGGCCGTGTTGCGAGATTTCTACGACGACACGACCGAAGACGCTTATCTCATGCAGTATTGCCACCGGCCCGAACAAGTCGATGATCTGGCCATGCCAGTCAACCGCATATCCCGTCTGGCTGGTTGATTGACGGCATCGGATCGGCAGTCTGTGACATCTCAAGTTCCCTTGCCGGCACACTCACACGTGTGTCACGCGGCACCCGTATTTCGCCCGCACGTTCGGCGACAG
>CAYNDU010000112.1:0-12019 GCA_964395615.1 uncultured Pirellulaceae bacterium
GTTGATGACAGCCGAACAGTACCTGGATCATCTGAATGATGTCTGGGCCGTTACGCAACGCACCATTAAGGGGCAGCTGAATTGAAAGTCTCGGACGAATCTCTCACGATCCTGCCGGCGCGGGGAATGGGAGCTGCGGTCGAGTCGATTCGGCTGCATGTCTACGCGTGTGTTTGTTTGGGATCGGAGAGCGTCTGTCTCGCAACGTCGGTCACTCGGCTGAAACGGCAAGCGTGACTCCAAGTCGATTCAACGGGCGACTCGCCTGTTGTCGGTGCGTCGAGTTCGCTTACCCGCTTCGCCGTCGATCCGATTCTATTGCGGTTTGCGAGTGCGGATGATCACGCATTGTCCCGCCAGAATATCCGAAGGATGGTTGATTGATATGCCGACAAGACTGACCGTTGTTGTCTCGCAGTGTCAGAGCAAAGACCCGGGCAAGCGCCAGCTTGAAGAGGATATTGTCACTCGGCTGCTCTCCGAACCGACAGTGGAATTGCTTATCATTCCACACCTTTACGATGTGCGTCCCGAGACGTCGGCTGATATTGCCTTGCATGGCATCAGCGGTCCATTTGTCTTGCTCTCCTGGCTCTACCCTCGTGCCGCTCACTGGATACTCGACCGCAATGGTGTACGCGGAAACCTGGGAAAGACGCGCCTGGTCAAGGGATGGGACAAAAAGAAGCTCAAGAAGACGGAAAACGAGTTGGAAAAACAGCGGGTGGTTGACCATCGGCCGCTCCCTGACCGCAGTGTTTACCATCTCGACTTGAGAAGTGGTGACCCGGCGTCCGCCTTTGTTGCCGAGGTCTTACGGATCGGCCGCGAGTTGAGCAAAGAAGTGGTGGCGCTCGAGGGTGGCCTTGCCGTCGAGTCGGCCGAGAGACAACGACCCATTGAGGGAGAATTGGCGACCGAGCCCGGTCCGGGGAGGGACGTGGACCGGTCGGAGTCAACTCTGCAGCGTGTGGTGGAAGAGGCGGGGCGGCGCTGGTATCCCGTGATTGACTTCAGCCGTTGCACAAACTGCATGGAGTGTATCGACTTCTGCCTGTTTGGTGTCTACGGGATCGACGGGCAGGAGACGATTCTTGTCGAGCAGCCCGATAATTGTCGAAAAGGCTGCCCCGCTTGCAGTCGGGTCTGTCCGGAAAATGCGATCATATTTCCGCAGCATAAGACGCCGATTATCGCGGGTGACCCGAGTGTCGGAGGAGAATTGAAGATCGATTTGTCTCAGCTGTTTGGCGGTCCGTCGTCCGCGGACGTTGCGTCGCGCGAGCGCGACGAACAGCTGGTCGCTGCCGGGCGAGACGCGGTCGGCGACGTTTCCCTCCGCTCACATCGTCGCGAGCAACCCGCGGACCAGCATCGCGATGAGTTGGACGACCTGGTCGATCAGCTGGACGATCTGGACTTGTAAGGCCCGCTTGGCGGGGACGAAAGCCCCACACTGTGCGATAGGTCGGGCGCCGTTCAGCGACGGCTGCCTGGCGGTCTCTGCGACCTCGACGGTGGGAAACAAACACGGAGAGAGCCCTTTTCATGTATATACGACTTGCCCGGCGAATGCTGTTTGAGACGAACAAGCGGTTGCTCTGGAAGCTCGCCTGGAACGCCGGCTTCAAAGGTGTGCGATCGATTCAACGCCACAAGCGACGGTTGAAGCGAGGCGAGTTCTTTCCGCCGTTCCTCTATATTTCGGTAACAAACAGTTGTAATTTGAGGTGTCAGGGCTGCTGGGTCGACGTGGAAGCCAAGCAGGAGAAGATTGAGGCCGACGGCCTGCATCGGCTCATACGGGAAGCCCGGGAGATGGGGAACGCCTTCTTCGGAATCGTAGGTGGCGAGCCATTCATGCATCCCGAATTGCTCGACATCCTGAGCGAACATTCCGATTGCTACTTTCAGGTCTTTACCAACGGCCAGTTCATCACCGAGCCGCTGGCTCGACGCATGCGCCGCATGGGCAATGTGTCGCCACTGATCAGCGTCGAAGGCAACGAGATCGTCAGTGACCAGCGTCGAGGACGGCAGGAAGTCTACAATAAGACGATGCTCGGGCTGCGGAATTGCCTGGACGCTCGGCTGATCACCGGCGTCTGTACCAGCCTTTGTCAGACTAATATGAACCTGTTGACCGAGGAGTGGATCGACAAACTCGTCGAAATGGGTGTGATGTATACCTGGTTCCACATCTATCGGCCGGTCGGTCCGAACGCGTCGCCCGAACTCTGTCTGACGCCGGACCAGCAGAAGCTGGCACGTCGATTCGTCGTCGAAATGCGGTCCAAGAAACCGATCATCATCGTCGATGCCTACTACGATGGGGAAGGCTATGCGCTCTGTCCGGCGGCGACCGGTTTCACTCATCATGTCGGTCCATGGGGCGACGTCGAGCCCTGCCCCGTGATTCAACTGGCCACCGACTCGATCTACGATGAACGGCCCATGCGCGAGGTGATCGGCGAGTCGCCATTTCTACGCGATTTCCGCGAAACGGCCGCCCAATACACGCGCGGATGCATTATTCTGGAACGACCTGATCTGCTGGCCGAATTGGCCGAACGGCATGGAGCGCGCGATACCACGGCCCGCAAGTCCGTGATGAATGAGCTGCAACAAATGCAACCTCGGCCGTCCCAATACAACCCGGGGGCTGAGATACGCGAGAAGAACTGGATTTACCGTATCTTCAAACGCATCTGGTTCCACGATTACGGCGCCTACCAGCAACATTTCCAATCCGATCGCTGGCAAGATACTCGTGCACCGGCTGCGACCGGTAAGAATGCCGGCGGCAGCCGGTGAACGATCGTCACCGCATTCGTACCACATCTTACGCGACCACCGAGCTCGACTCGGTGCGGCGCGCACGGGTCGGCAACTGCCGTCGATCATCGCCCCACCGTCCGCCCATTGGTTCGACCGTTATCGAAACTCAGTCGTACCAACGTGGCTTATAGGCAAGGCCCAGGTTAAGAATGCGTTGGATGAGTTGACCGTAGCCGATCCCGACCGTTTCGGCCGATTCCGCCAGATCTTCACCGTACGAGAGGTTTGGGTTGGGATTTGCTTCGAGAACGTAGACACAGCCGTCCTCGCGCATCCGCAGATCCATTCGAGCGTAGCCACTCAAACTGAGCGAGCGGTAAACGCGTTTACAGAGTCGGGCGATGGCCGTCTGCTCCGCCGGGCTCAGCCCTTGCGCTGCGGCCGTCTTGATTCCCAGTTTCTTCTGGTAGTCGGCATCCCACTTCACTCGACGCGTGGCGATGTTCGGGATGCCGTCGGGAAGAGTCTCGAACAACATTTCCCAGACGGGAAACGTACGTAGACGCCGGTTACCGATCACGCCCACATAGAATTCACGCCCTTCGATGAACTCTTCGATCAGGGCATCCGTCTTCACTTCGTCGTGGATGTACCGGATTCGCTCTCGCAGCTGCTCCTCGCCACCCACAATCGACTCCTTGTCGATTCCCAACGAGGCTTCCTCGATTACCGACTTGACCAGCATGGGATAGGCGAGGCGGCGATTCAGTCGCAGCGACTTGCCCCGTTCGGCAACAACGAACCGGGGCGTGAGAATGCGATGATACGTCAGAATTTTCTTGCTCAACGCTTTGTCGTGCGCGAGCATGAGGCCGCGCGGATTACAGCCAGTGTAGGGTTGCTTGAGCAATTCCAAATAGCTGACCACATGCTGGTCAAAGACTGCGACCCCTTGGAATTCCTCGAGCAGATTGAATACGACGTGCGGCTTTTGTTCTTCGATGGCCGAGCGGATGACGGCCAGTTCGCTGCTCACACCCAGCGGGATCGCCTGGTGGCCCAGTTCGTTGAGCGTTGCGAGTACGTCGTATTCCGTTTTCCACTGCAGGATTTCTTCTTCGCTGAAGCCGTCGAGCGACTCTGGAGGAACGAGTTCCTCATCCATCAAGACGAGCACGCGAAGTTTCTTCATAGGGCGATCTTGTGATGGCCGCTTTGCAGGTAGTTCATCGTCTGGACCGTCAGCATCAACTGGACGTCCCGCTTCACTCGACGTTCGGCGCGGTGCACGGTCAGCCCCAACTCGCGGCAACGCCCGATCATCTCGCTCAGCACCTGATCGATAGTATATTTATACTGTCCAGTCCAAACAGCGACCAGTTGGCGCAATTCGTGGCGGTTTCGACGAAGGAACGCAGCAGCCGACGGTCTCCCGGCGAAATCAGGCGAATCGGAAAAGACTCGGCGCAACTCCCGGTCGAAGGCGTAACTGGCGTCGACCCCATATCGTCGACGCTTTTCCGCGTAATGTTCGCGCAACGTCCAACGGATCTTGCGGACCTGGTCAACCCGCTCACGCGACGAAATCCGAGGTCGCCGGCCACGGATCTCCGCCATGAGCTCGTCGACAAATTCGAGCTTTTTAAGCGCCGGCCAATCGGCATACTCCGAACGCCAGCGAGATCGCGGTTTGACCCAGACCGCAAAGGTCTCGGCGAAGTCCTCATCCGGGTGACTCTGAGCGTACCAGTTGTCCAAGTGACGCACGTAACTCTTGCTGTACGGTTTGGGCTGGTACTCGTCCGGGTAGGGCAACGACGACTTGCCAAACACCCGTTGCCAGGTCCGGCGACGATTGAGGCCGAAGGCCGTATCAATGGCATGGCCCGATTCGTGCCTCAATATCTGCATGCACCACCGCTTCGTGCCGCCCTCGACTTCGAGCATTTGCGATTGCTCGAGCCGCGCCAATCGCGGGTGGGCCAGGAAGAACGGGATGGCAATGCCCGGAACGCCCTGTGGCGAAAACCAATCGTCCGCCAGCCAGCAGTGAGGGCGAAAGGAAATGCCACGCAGATCGAGCTCTTCATACAATCGCTCGATCCGAGGCTCCAGGATACTGCCTTCAATCTTGACGCCAAGATCGCAGATTCGCCAGTCCAGAAGCCGGTCGTCACTGGCCTGCGCCCATTCCGGCTCGCCACGGCGTGTGACTCGATTTGTTCCGTTCACCGCAGCACGACCGAATCTCGATCGCGTGGTCCCCGTTTGTCCTGTCATACTCAGTCAAACCCGATTTTGCTGATACTCACTCGTCCATCCAGAATCCATTTGCCTGTTCGCCCCTCCCTGCCCGACCACCACCTGATCTCCCGTCAGGGTCCGGTTCGCTGCGGATGACTCCCATACAAGCCTACGGCCACACAAGCCTACGACCACACAAGCCTACGATACGTCCGACCCACGTATATAAGATCACGTATATAAGATCACGTATATAAGGTTCTGTCAGACGTCGAATCGAGCTCCGCCCGACCACCGGAACCATGAATAACGGTCGGCCCCTTTTGACTCGCCTTCGGTCGCCGTCGCGGTAACACAAACCGATCGGAACGACGCACTGGAACCTGACATTACGGATGAAACAAGGAGGTATTCTAGCCCCTGTTTTGTAATCATCCAGACCAAAAAACGTGAGTTTTCGGAATTGGCGTTTCAGACCGATCATCGCCCTTTTGCGGCCCGCGTTCATCGGCACAGCATCGTACCGAGTGCGATCAATGGCTGTATCGGAGAATCGGCAGAAGATGGGCCGTTCTTTACCCGTTCTTTGTGCGTTTGTGACGTTCGTTGTGCGACCGTCGAGCACCATGTCGGCTCATGTCGGCTCCGGGAGCTATTCGGCCAACCGAAGCATCTCCTAACGCCGGTCGACAGTCGACGCTTCGCCCGATTAGACTTGAACTCACCTTCGCTCTGTCCGTCGGCCGTGTCTCGGATACACAGACCTTCACCATGATTGAATTACAACGTCTTATGCGCGCTCTCGAGCGTGCCCGTGGTGATCTGCTGGCACGGCGAACACCCGATGGGCACTGGGAGGGCCGCCTCGCTTCCTCCTCCCTGGCCACTGCCACCGCCCTGAGTGCCTTCTCCATGTGGCGCATGGTCCAGGAGAGCCGTGCCGCTGACCAAGGGCCGGGCTCGGACCGGCCATTGGGCGGTGAAAAGGGCGAACACGGCTGCTCCCCGTTCGAGGATCGGCCTCTGATCGAGGCTGGACTGCACTATTTGCTCGGGCAGCAGCGATCCGATGGCGGTTGGGGTGATACCGACAAAAGCGACTCGAATATCGCTACCACTATGCTGGTTCAGGCGGCCGTCGAGTTGGCCATCGGGCCGGAACTCGCTCGGCCGGCCGTTTGGAGGCCGGCGTTGGAGCTTGCCGAGCGATACGTTGAACAACAAGGAGGAATCGACGGGCTTCGGAATCGCTACGGCAAGGATAAGACGTTTGCCGTGCCTATCTTGACGAATGCGGCCCTGGCCGGCCTGGTTGACTGGCCAGACGTGGCCGCGTTGCCCTTTGAATTGGCCTGTGTTCCGCAGTCATGGTTCCGTTGGGTCCGGATGCCCGTGGTCAGCTACGCCATTCCGGCCCTGGTCGCCATCGGTCAGGCTCGTTTCGCCCACCGTCCGCCCCGGTTGCTTCCGTTGCGATGGTTGCGACGGGCGGCCATCGGGCGGAGTCTGCGGTTGTTGCGCAAGATGCAACCGGACAGCGGCGGGTATCTGGAGGCCGTCCCGCTGACGAGTTTTGTCGTCATGAGTCTGTCCGCATCGGTCCGGACGTTGGGTCGAAACTTGGCATCGGATCAGGTGCTGGCAGCGGGCCTCGACTTTCTGAGGCGGTCCGTGCGCCGTGACGGCAGCTGGCCGATCGACACGAACCTGGCGACCTGGTTAACATCGCTTTCGACCAGTGCCCTGGCCGCGGGCCAAATTCCACGTTCGACGACGGGCCAAGTGCCGACGGCGTCCGGGAATACGTTGTCCAGTGATCCTCCCGAACCGGAGGAAGTTGAATCGGACCACTCAGGTTTACCGGGCGGCCATTCTTGGGAAGCGCCTTACCGGCAGTTACCATGGCTGATAGGCTGTCAACATCGCCGAACGCATCCTTTTACAGGCGCCCAGCCGGGCGGATGGGGATGGACCGACCTGTCGGGAGCGGTACCCGATGCCGACGATACGGCCGCTGCACTGCTCGCTCTGTCCGATGCGCATCAGGCGGAACAGACGAGCGAGCTTTCCGCCCGTCAATTCGATGGAGCGGTAAGGGCCGGCGTCGATTGGCTGCTGGATCTTCAGAACCGGGACGGCGGTTGGCCCACTTTCTGCCGAGGCTGGGGCCGGCTGCCTTTCGATCGTAGCGGTTCGGACCTGACGGCACACGCCATGCGAGCCCTCAGCCGTTGGGGCTCGGCTCACGGCGGTCGCCGAGTCGAGCGGGCCCTTCGTCGCGGTTGGCGTTATCTCGACCGAACGCAGCGGGCCGATGGCAGTTGGCTCCCACTCTGGTTCGGCAACCAGGATCACCCGGCCGAGGAGAATCCGGTTTACGGCACTGCCCGCGTCCTGTTAGCCTATTTCCAACTCGGCCGCGGCGAAACTCGTGCGGCGCAACGGGGTTGTCAATGGTTAGAGTCGGTCCAAAACGCGGACGGAGGATGGAATGGTTCCGGCCGGCGCGGCCGGGACACATCCGATACGGAGGGTGGGTTGGGCCGGTGCGGACAAACGGTGGTCCGTGGACGCGTGGCGGGCGCAAGTAGTGTCGAGGAAACGGCTTTGGCCCTTGAGACCTTGCTGTCTGTCGACCGATCCGCCATCGAACGTGCGTCGGTCGATCGTGGGCTGACGTGGCTGTGCAGGGCCGTCGCCGACAATCGTCATCCGGAAACGGCTCCGATCGGCTTTTACTTCGCAAAACTATGGTATTATGAGAATCTCTATCCGTTGACCTTTACTGTCGCGGCTTTGGGGTTGGCCGTCAGGCAACGGACGGCCCATCGCTCGGCGTCAACCACGAATTCGTGACGCTGCGGTGCCGAGCCCCGATTGGCCGAATTGCCATTGAATGATGTGAGTTGAAGATTAGGCTCGCCGAAGTGCACCATCCGCGAGAACACCAGAGTTTCCTTGAATTACCCGTGAGGACACCCCCTTGGCTAGTGCACCTGTGACGCCCTCTCCTGCAAGCGAGTCGTCTGCGGCCGCAGATACCTCCATTTCGCCTACCCTACGTAACCGTGCTGACCGTCGTCGAGGTACCGGGCACCTGAAGAAAGTTCCCGAGCCGAAGGCCGTACGTGAACAGATCCGGAATCGGTGTGACGAATTGGTCGCCGGGCTCGATAAATCCGAGCCCATCTCGAAGGACGCGATGGAACTGATCGCACGCGACCTGCTCGAGAGGATGGAGTTGTCCGAGGGATTCGTGGGCTGGACGATGGTCATGTTGGCTTCCTCTTTTTGGAAGGACCAGGTGGCCGCGGTACCACCTTCCCGTCGCCTTTTCCTTTTACCACACTGCCTGAAGCACGCTGAGAACTGTTCGGCCGAGTACAACGAATTCGGACTTGACTGCGACAAGTGCGGAGCGTGCAGTATCGGAGACTTCCGCGGGCTCGCTGAAAAGATGGGCTACCGCGTGCTGATCGCCGAGGGATCGCCGATCGTGATGAAGATTATTTTGAGCGGCTGCGTCGATGCGATCCTCGGTGTGGCCTGCCTGAACGTTCTTGAAAAAGCGATCGACAAAATCCTTCTGGCCGGTATCCCCTGTGTTGCTGTCCCCCTGTTGTCGAGTAACTGCCATGCCACGTCGGTTGATGAGGACTGGGTCCGAGACATGGTGAAGCTGGAACAGCCGGCTCCGAAACAATCGACGCGCACGTACGTGCATCTGATGCGTTCGGCAGCCGGCATGTTTGAACCGAACGAGCTGGATCGGCTCGCACCGCGTGCTCGGGGCGGGCCACGTCTGTCGGAGGTCAATGGGCAAGGTATCCGGGCTTTGGATCCGATCGCTGCTACCGAGGCCATTGCATACGACTTCCTGGCAAAAGGGGGCAAATACTCGCGGCCTTTTATCACGTTGGCCGTTCATGATGCCATGACCGGTGGGACCGGGACGTCTCCCGAGGGTGCCGAGCATTTGAGCCAACTGCCCGACGCCATACGCCGAGCGGCAATGTCGATCGAGACGTTTCACAAGGCCTCCTTGGTTCACGACGATATTGAGGATGACGACTCCTTTCGGTACGGGCAGGAGACGATTCACCGCCGTTACGGTACGGCGTCGGCCATCAATGTTGGAGATTATCTGATCGGCCTGGGATACCGGTTGGTGAGCCGGGAATCGCGAGCCATCGGCGCGGAGGCAACGGCCGATATCCTCGACTGCCTGGCCGATGCCCATACCAAGTTGTCGGAAGGTCAAGGAGCTGAACTGACCTGGCGTGATGCGGTGACTCGAGCACTGAGTCCCCTGGATGCCCTGAAGATCTACGCGCTCAAAACCGCGCCGGCCTTTGAGGCGGCGATCTTGTCCGGCATTCGACTGGCCGGGTCGGTAGACGGCTACACGACGCCCGTCCGGCAATTCGCCCGCAACCTGGGCGTGGCCTTCCAGATTCTGAACGACCTGAACGACTGGCTGCCCGACGAACAGAACAAGGTCCACGCCGGAGGAGATATCCTGGGACAAAGACCTACTGTCCTCCGCGCGCTGGCTGCCGAACGACTCGACCATGAAAAGAACGTCGAACTGCAGCGGTTGTTGAACGAATCTGGTTTGAGCGACGAGGAGCGAATCGCGCGGGTCAGGGCGATCTATGTGGAAACGGGCGTTTTTCAACGAGCATGTCGCTTGATCGATAAGCATGAGCAGAGGGCTGAGGAAATTGCCGAATCCGTCGAGCCGCCCGAATTGCGCCGGCTGTTCTTCTTCCTGATCGACACGGTCCTCGATCGCCCGCCAGAATATGCTGACTCGTTCGACGTGGCTCGGTCAGCCTCGGAATCGGGTCTTGTGCAGCTGATGTGATCGTTTGGTTTCCTATGCGGGCGGATTATTGTGAGCTCTCCATTGCCGGTCATTCCGGACCTCCAACGACTGGTGACACTTTTCTGCCCGACCGTCGAGTCGGTCGGGCATTTCGAAAAAACGGCCGCCGCCGAAATGCCGGCCGTCTATCAGCGACTGCTCGACCACCACGGGCATATGACCGTGACGCTGGAGTCCGTTCACGGCTGCCCCGTAGCGGTGGAAGTGCGCGAAAGGCGAATGACACGCACGCACTACGAGCGCAAGAGCGTGCTGCGCAAAACCGACGGAGGCCAAATCGTCCAATACTGCGTCGTCAGCCTCGACTGCCGCCACCTTAGCGAACCGGTTCGTGAGGAAATCGAAGACGAGCAGATCCCGCTCGGGCGCACGTTGATTGAACACAATGTGCTGCGCCGAGTGCAGATGTTTGCCTTGTGGAAAATCGCGACCGGCCCGGAACTGACGCATGTCTTCGGGCTCGATGAACCAACCGGGACGTATGGCCGCACGGCCCTGATCTACTGCGATGGCGAACCGGCCGTCGAACTGCTCGAAATCATACGCCCCATCTCGTAATTCGAGATTCAGGGATCGAGTCCTCATTTTGATCCGGCGTGCAGCGTTTTTTTTCGTCGCCGACAAACGTGCAGTCCACTTGGCAGGCCGCTATAATACCCACGCGGTTGTCTGACCGTCATCCCCATGCGAGACGCTCTCCAAGCTGCAGAATACCCATTGGTGCGACTCCCACCCGATTGAGGGCCGTTGATGAAATCCGAGTATGAGACCATCGTAATTGGCGGAGGGCCCGGCGGGTCGGCTACCGCCTGCCTGCTGGGCGAGGCAGGAGTTTCGACCTTGCTGGTCGAACGTGAGCAAGTGCCCCGGTTCCATGTGGGCGAGTCGCTAATGCCAGAGACGTATTGGATCTTCCGACGGCTCGGCCTGCTCGAGAAAATGAAGAACAGCTCGTTTGTCAAGAAGGTGAGCGTTCAATTCGTTAGCCACACCGGCCGCGAGTCGCAGCCCTTCTACTTCCAGGAACACGATCCGCGGGATTGTTCACAGACCTGGCAGGTGGAACGGTCAGAATTCGACAAAATGCTGTTTGACCATGCCGCCGAACGGGGCGTCGACACGTTCGACCAGACTCGGGTCCTTGATGTGCTGTGGAACGAAGAACGTGCCTGCGGTGTGCGACTGCAAACGGCTGACGGCGAAACTCGAGAAATTGCCGCCCGGGTCGTTGTCGATGCCACCGGCCAACAGGCCCTCGTGGCCAACCGTTTGCAACTTAAACAGGACGAACCGGCGTTGCGAAAGGCCGCCATCTGGGGCTACTACAAAAACGCTCAGCGAGATCCTGGACTGCACGGTGGAGCCACCGTCATCATGCACACCCAGGGAAAACAGTCCTGGTTCTGGTACATTCCGCTCTCCGAAGGAGTGACCAGTATCGGGGTGGTCGCGGACAACGATTATCTGTTGAGGGATCGCGGTCGGCCTGAGGCCGTGTTTGAGGATGAGCTGGTAAAGTGCCCTTCCCTGGCCGGCCGATTACTCAACGCCCAACTGGTCAGCCCGTTCCGGGTCGCTCGTGAGTTTTCTTATCGGACCTCGCGCCAGGCCGGCGCCGGCTGGGTGCTGGTCGGCGACGCAGCCGGCTTCATCGATCCCATCTACTCGTCGGGTGTCTACTTCGCCTTGAAATCGGGTGAGTTGGCCGCCGATGCAATCGTCGAAGGGCTCGCCGTCAATGACCTGTCCGCCGCTCAACTCGGGCGTTGGACGGATGAATTCCATGCCGGCACTCGCTGGATCCGTAAACTGGTCGATGCCTACTATACCGATCAGTTCAGCTTCGGCCGGTTCATGCGAGATCACCCGCAACACCAGGGTCATTTGACCGATCTGTTGATCGGCCGAATCTTCGATGGACGAGCAGGAGCGATATTCCAGGATATGGATGCCGTCGTCAACGAACGGCGATCACTTAGCGGTTCCCCCAAAACAAATTAGATCCACCGGAAAATCATCCGTGCTGCGCTGTGGGAATCCGTCTCCTACGGGCCAGGCAGCCCGTAGGTACGGGAGGGCGTGTACCTTTCGTTGCCACGGGCAGCTTGC
>CAYNDU010000113.1:0-4796 GCA_964395615.1 uncultured Pirellulaceae bacterium
ACCGACTGTTGGAATCTCCAGTGAACAACTTGCTCAGCCCAACCGCTACGGAAGCCCGTTCCTGCACCCAATCTGCCGGATACGCCCTTTTGCCACTCGACGGTTTGAGGCCGAGTGGTTAGACTGTTTGATTCTCACGCAATGCCGACAGGGTCCAAGCAACGGTCCCGCGCGGCCGCCGCCCGACACCAGGACGAACGGGGCCCCCCGGAGGAACTGGATATACCGGCTGCCGTGAGTTGTAAATTCAATTGTTTTGCCAGAGTCTTTGTAGCCAGGATCGATGTGCCATGTATGCCATTGTTGCCGACGGCGGTCGACAATACCGAGTCGAAGAGGGTCAGGAACTTGATATCGATTTCCGGGAAACCGCCTCAACGGGCGATGAACTGGCTTTTGAACGGGTGCTTGTCGTTTCGCAACCTGGCGACGTGAAATTGGGTGACCCTCATCTTCCCGGTGCAAAGGTGACGGCCGAAGTGCTCGGCGTCCAACAGGGCGAGAAGATCTACATTCAAAAACTGCGCAAGCGCAAGACATACCGGCGGCGAACGGGCCATCGGCAGATGTACACCCGTGTGCGCATCTGCAAGATTGAAACGACCTGAACACGTCCGGCCGTTTGAAAACGATTCTCCCGCCAACCGAGCGGCCGTCCCGTTCTTTCCATCGCCTGGCGTGCGGGGGCGGTTGGATGTCTCTGGAGCACCTAACTGCTCTACCTGCAAGGCTTAGGGTCCTGTCCAGGGCCTTTTCTTTTGCGCCCGACGCGCGGCCCATCTGACGATTTTCTGTTTTTTGAGAAAAACTGGCCATTCGGCCGTCGAGCCCGTGACCTCGGGGCAAACTGCCAAAGCCCTTTACTGAAAATGACTTAGAACGCGTAGTCCGTGCCGAGCGGCCAGATTCCTGTCACAGGGGCTTCGAACGTAAAGTCTTTGCTCATAGGAACCTGCGACACGGGCTCGGTCTATCATTGACGGCCGATTCGAAAACGGTAAACTCGTCCCTCTATGCTAAATGTTGTGGCATCAATTCGTGCTGCTACAATATGTTGTGCGACGTCAGTTACCTTCTTTACGCAAACCGCGTGGTTTCTCTGCTAAACCGGACCCAGTATCAATGGCTTGCTGCTGCGCGGATGGAAAGGATTCAAGTTGGCGTCCCGCGTCCCCTGATAGTGTAATGGTCTTTATGTAGTGTAATTATGTATACTGTTCGTCTAGGAACGTGAGTGTCCAGGATGGCGAATGGACTGAGCAAGGAGCGAACGATCATGGCGAGTGTCGATATGGGAGCCAAACAGCCACAGCGTCCGGTTTCGGAAGAGCGCCCCGTAAAGGAGCGCCCCGTAAAGGAGCGTCCGGTAAAGGAAGGTCCATTATCCGATCCATCCCGGGAGAGCGGCCCCGGTTCGTCGACGGGCGGACCGACGCAAGCAACGGGTCGACGCGGCTTGACCGTCGAGACTCGGTTTTGCCCGCCGGAGGTGGCCGATCCGTTCGAGACGACGGACTGGGAGTTGCGAAGCGCTGCGATCAAGGACGAGTCGGGCGGCGTGTTATTTGAGCAGAACGACTGCGAAGTTCCGGCCGGTTGGAGCCAGCTGGCGACGAACGTAGTGGTGAGCAAATATTTCTATGGCGAGAACGGGACGCCTCAGCGAGAGCGGAGTGTCCGGCAGTTGATTCACCGCGTGGCGCGGACCATATCCGACTGGGGCATTAGCGACGGGTACTTCGCCAGCGTCGAGGACGGCGAGCGATTCTATCGTGATCTGTCCTGGATGTGTTTACATCAGCACGGCTCGTTCAATTCCCCCGTCTGGTTCAATGTCGGCCTGTACCACGAGTATGAGGTGGATGGCGACCGGTGCAATTGGCGATGGGACCCGCATTCCGGCCGGGCGGTAAAAACGGAGAATCCCTACGAGTACCCGCAAGCATCGGCCTGTTTCATCCAGAGCGTCGGGGACAACATGGAAGAGATCATGTCCCTGGCAACCAGTGAGGCGATGTTATTCAAGTTTGGTTCGGGTACTGGAACCGACTTGTCGACGATTCGCTCGCACCGCGAGAAACTATCGGGTGGCGGCCGGCCATCGGGCCCACTCTCCTTCATGCGTGTTTACGACCAGATCGCAGCGGTCGTTAAGTCGGGCGGGAAGACTCGGCGAGCTGCAAAAATGCAGTCGCTGAAAGTATGGCATCCCGACATTCTTGAATTTGTTGAGTGCAAATGGAAGGAGGAGCAAAAGGCGCACGTTTTGATTGAGAAGGGTGGTTACGAAGCGAATTTTAACGGCGAGGCCTACAGTTCGATCCTCTTCCAGAACGCCAATTTGTCGGTTCGGTTGACGGACGAATTCATGGAGACGCTCAAGCGTAATGGTAAGTGGGCAACGCGATGGGTGACCGACGAGAAACGCGAGGGCCCCGAATTCGAGGCACAACAACTGCTCCGTCGGATGGCCGAATGCGCCTGGAATTGTGGTGACCCGGGCGTTCAGTACGACACGACGATCAACGCCTGGCACACGTGCCCCAATTCGGGTCGCATCAACGCCAGCAATCCCTGTTCGGAGTACATGTTCCTGGATAACACGGCATGTAATCTGGCCAGCATCAACTTGATGAAGTTCCGACGCCCCGACGGCAACTTCGACGTGGATCGGTTTCGGGCGGCCTGTCGTGTCTTCTTTATCGCTCAGGAGATCCTGGTCGACCACGCCAGCTACCCGACTCGAACCATTGCCGAAAACAGTCATCGGTTCCGGCCGCTCGGGCTGGGCTACTCCAATCTGGGCAGCCTGATCATGACGTCGGGACTTCCCTACGATTCGGATGGTGCCTACGGTCTGTGTGGAGCGATCACTTCGTTGCTGCATGGTGCGGCCAACTTGACCAGCTCCGAGTTGTCAAGCGTGGCGGGGCCGTTTGACGACTACTCCCGCAACCGCGACCCGATGCTACGCGTGATGCAGATGCATCGCGATGCGGTTGAGACGATTAATGACGCGTGTCCCGATTACTTGAAGCAGGCATCGCGACATTTATGGGACGATGTGCTCGCTCACGGCCGCCAGCACGGGTTCAGAAACGCCCAGGCCACCGTACTGGCTCCGACCGGTACGATCAGCTTCATGATGGACTGTGACACGACGGGCATCGAGCCCGATATTGCTCTGGTCAAGTACAAACAGCTGGCTGGCGGCGGTTCAATGAAAATCGTCAATCAGTCGGTGCCGGCAGGCCTTGAACGGCTAGGTTATACGGACGAGCAGGTGGAGCAGATCGTCAAGTACATTGACAAACACGACACGATCGAAGGTGCTCCGCACGTGCTGGACGAGCATCTGCCGGTCTTCGACTGCGCATTCCAGCCTGCCCATGGTGTTCGCAGTATCGAATGGCGGGCCCACGTTCGAATGATGGCTGCGGCACAACCGTTCCTGTCAGGCGCCATTTCCAAGACGGTCAACATGCCGAACAATGTGACCGTTGACGATGTGGCCGAAGCCTACCGATGGGGCTGGGAAATGAGGCTCAAAGCGCTGGCCATTTATCGCGATGGTTCCAAACAGAGCCAGCCGCTGTCGACGCAAACCGAGTCGGACAAGGCGGCCGACAAGGAGGCCGCAACCGCTCGACCTCGGCGGGAACGCCTCCCTGACACACGTCAGTCCATCACTCATAAATTCTCAGTCGGCGGTCACGAAGGATACATCAACGTCGGACTGTACCCCGACGGACGGCCCGGAGAGCTGTTCTTGACAATGGCCAAGGAGGGGAGCACGGTCGGGGGCATGATGGATTCCTTTGGAACGGCCGTTTCAATGAGTCTGCAATATGGTGTCCCGTTGGAAGTTCTCGTCAACAAGTTCTCGCACACCCGATTCGAGCCGATGGGATATTCGACCAATCCCGACATACGAATTGCCAAGAGCGTGGTCGACTACATCTTCCGCTGGCTCGGTATCACCTTTCTGCCCGGTTACCGTGAAGCCAACCAGGGCATCAAGCCGTCCAGTGGCCAGCCAGGCTCCACAGAAGACGGCGGCCAGGCCAACAGCGGAAATGACCGTGTCGGTAACCCTTCCAACTCGCCAAACGGTCGATCGGAGCAGAGCGCGGGCCCACCCCGGGCGACTGCGCAGGGATCCGCGTCGGCCAAGGCCGAATCGGCGAACGTCTCGAGCACTCAATCGGCCATGGAGCAGGCATTGAATCGCGGCAATGGACGGATTGACCCGAACGTGCTCGACCGAGCCGGCGTTGGCATGCTGCCTGAGGATTCCGATTCGCTCCAGGCCGCATTGAAGGGACAGTTTGCCCGATTCCAAAGTGATGCGCCGAGTTGCGACAATTGTGGCGCGATCACGGTTCGCAATGGAAACTGCTACCTCTGCCACAACTGCGGCAACAGCATGGGCTGCTCGTGATTCCGTGCCGCGTCAGCTCAGCACCAGCGCGTACACTCCGATGATCACTGCGCCAGCGGATGCCACCAATACGGCTCCGCTGGCCATGTCCAGGGCATCGCGGATCCGAGGGTCGGGCTTCGAGGTCACGACCCGAACCAGGCTTTCAATGGAGCTGTTCAACATCTCGGCGACGATGACCAGGGTGATGCACAGCACCAGGACACTCCACTGCCAGTAAGAACAGCCTTTGGCGAGGCCTAACCCAATGACGAGGCACGTTGCCAGGCAGTGCACTCGCATGGTCGTCTGGCTACGAACGGCGATGACCGTGCCACGCAGCGCATCGCCAAAACGGTGTCGCCATGAACGGTGT
>CAYNDU010000113.1:4896-12006 GCA_964395615.1 uncultured Pirellulaceae bacterium
AACGGTGTCGCCATGAACGGTGTTGCGGAGGGTGAGTTGTCGGCATGACACGCGCCTCGATATCGGTGCAAGTCGTGAGTTGACCGTGCTGGGCCTTACCCTTGGGAGGATCAGTCGATTCCTTCAGTGCCCGGAACGGGAACCAGGCCGGCTGCAATACGCCCCAATCGTCCGTTGGGAAGGAAACGTGGCTCAATCTGAAACCGGACACCCACATTGCTACGAGCATGATCGGCGTAGAATCCAACGCGCACCAAGGCCGCCTCACCGATTCGGGTGAAACTCAAGGACTCGCCGATGCTTCCCGTTGGGCCTAAATCGTAAACGGTTGAAAAATCCGTAATCCACTTCTCGCTCATGCGGTACGTCAATGTGCTGATCAGCAACGTACTGTTGAACGGGCCCTGCAGCGAGGCGATACCGCTGTAGAGCCGGCCGCGTCCAGGTCGGCTGACCGCCATACCGAGCGTGTAGCGTTTGAGCCCCCCGTTAAACATGTCCGTGTAACCATCGGACAGGACGGTCAGCCGATCGCCCACATGCCACCGGAAGTAGTGCTCCAACTGGCCGAGCGTCTCACCCAGATTATCGCGATCGGCGTGAGGAAAAACGGTCCCTTCCAAGTCCAGAGTGATCCAGTCGAGAACCCGTTGTTGGCCCGGCAATCCTCGTTTCGTTTGCCAGCGTTGATGGACGCCCAACCGAGCGGCGAGGCGGTCGTCGGCAACTTCGGTTGTCGGCGACGCAATCCATTCTTGGATGCCCGACCGAAACAGGTAATTGCGTTCGTCGTAGACGGCCGCGGGCGCTCCGCCCAGAAACCGTCGAAATCGCTCCTCGCTGTCATCGTCGATTGGATCGTAGAGCGGGAAACGAGATAGATCCTGGCTGACGTCCGCCCAATGGAGGTCCGCTTGAAGCGTCGCCTTGTGCGCCAGACCGCTCAGATTGAAAAGCAGATTCTGAACGGTCGGATCGGCCTTCCAGATCGGCAGCGAAGCGCGCACACCAGCCTTGCCTGCTGCGCGAGAAACGCCCCGGTCGCCGCCCAGGACTTCGCCCCAGTAACCGAGTTCACCACCCGCGTAGGGGACCAGTTTGAACCAGCCCATTTGCAATGGCAAATTGACTTCCTGTCGAGTGACAGCGCGAACTCCTTCGCGATCCTCCTCCCAGGGCAGGGAACCCCAGCGAGGAACTTCCACCGGATCGGTCGGTGCACTGGCCGTGCGCAGGCGCGCGTAGCTGGCCTGACTGTGAGCGTACCAGGTCAAGTGATCCTGCAGAAATGACCGGCCTATCAGAAAGTGGTCGAGACGCGGGAACCAGTCGGATTGCGTATAGAAACTGTTCAACCGCGCCTGCCCCATCAGACGCAGCGACTGGTCTTCAAATGTCTTCTTCAATTGCAGGCTCGTTACCTGGTCCTTCCGCTGATCCCATTCCTTTTCAAAGAACTCCTCCACAAAATTCCGGTCACTGGCCAATCCCAGCTGAGCCGTGAATTGGAATCCCTGTGGAAGATCCTGACGGTGACGCCAATAGACGCGCCCTCGAGCATTCGGGTGCGTGACCCCCTGGCGACCGCGGCCCAGATCATCCAGGCCGTCGTCGTACAGTCCCCAAGCATCGAACCAGCCAGTCGCTGGACCCGGAAATCCGGCCATACTCGGACGCTGGTACTGATACGTTGTGCCCAACGCCATCCCTCGCTCGCTGAGATAGTCGGTACTCAACGTCCAATCCGTTGCGTCGGGGGGATCGTCGATGTGAAATAATTGATAAAGGTCCCAGTCAACCAGGACTTGCGTGCCGAGCACGCCATCACTCTTGATCGACAGCCCATTAACATAGAATGACGGCTTGCGCAGGTTGGTCGAAAGGGCCGGCCAGTACATGACGGGTACGCCTTCAACATAGACGAAGTTGTTCTCGCTGGTGGCCATCATGTCATGATCTACGGCAGCCTGACCCGTCTCGGGGTCAATTTCAATCTGGCCCGACAAGGGGTTCGTGCGAGGCTCGGTAACGTCTTGGAATTTGATCTGCTGGCCCTGCATCCAGTAACTTGGTACACCCATTCGGCTGGTCGTGATCGCGCCGCCGTAGGCTTCAAAGAGCTGATCGTTCAGCTGCTGCAGTACGTCGGCTTTGAGCCGGACCATGCCCTGAAACTTGGCGACCGGTGTGAACATTTCGGCCGACAGAACGACCCCGAATTCGCTCGTCGCGTTGTAGTACATGCGATCCGCATAGATCAGCCGATCACCCTGTCGGAATACGATATTGCCTTCCAGGTACACCTCGATCGGTACCCGATCATTGCTTGCCGCCTCGGACCCGCTGGGCGAGAGTGTCTTAAGCGTTGGACTCCACAACACGAGCCGATCGGTCTCGATGACGATACGGCCCAGGTTACCCAGTCGTTCGGACTGAATGCCCTCGATCACGGCGCGGATACCGTTCGTAAACACCGTGACACTCTGGTCGGACAGAGATCCGGGAAAGCTCTTGATGTGAATCAGGGCGTTGCTGCGCGACCCGACCTGAATCTTTTTCCGGCCTGTCTGTACGGGCACGGGCCCCGGTGACGGCAAGGGTTCCGTGGTGAATTGGGCCAACTGGATCGTGCCGTTGGCCACATCCCATGCTTGTCGAGCGCGCCCATAAACGGCTGGAGGGTCCCGGTGGCCTCTCTCGGAAATCGGCGCCCGCATGTGTATTGATCCCAGGCTCGACAATCGCCCGAACCAGGTGCGGTCTTCAATGGTCTGAACCGCGCGGTCGGCGCGCTCCCGATCCCCGGCCGCTCGACCATAATCGATCTTCACATCGCCCTCGAGATAGACCGTCACTCGACTCGGTGTTTCGCTGAGCATGGGAGACGCGTCAATCCACAAAACGGCCCGGCTGCCTTTACCGCGGAAGACACCCTGAGTGATCACGGCATCATTCACGACAACAACCGAGCTTTGGCCCTCCCGCCAGCTCCAACCATCCGTACCGTCGACCATGATCGGTTGATTGGCATCGATTCGGGGCATGCGGATTTCCGCTTGAAGTGGCCCCCCGCGCAATGACAGGGCCAACGCCGCAAGCGCGCAGGCTGCCCGAGCCGTGAGCGGTCCCGGGCCATCCGCCTTACGTGGCGAGGCGGTTGTACAGGAGTTGAGCGATCGTCTGCGAGTATTCAGGGCTGTGGCATCCTTGCCAAGGCGTCGTGCGGCGGCTCGGCAGCAACCGCAAGTTTCGATGCGACGGTGACTTGAGAAAAACTCTCTAAGAAAAGCCGGGGCAGATTATAGGAACCTTGCCACCCTGTCGCAAGCCATGTTTGCAAAAGGACCGTTATTCGCAAACCACTACAAAACAAGGACTTACGTCCTTCGCGTAAGCCACGTTCGCGAAGACAACCCAACCACTGCCAGAAGATAAACGCTCGGCATCAACGGACCACGCATCCTGAGGTTACTCCAGTACAGACAATGGACCGCCGAGAAAGCCAACAACAACAGCGCGGCCCACAACCATTGTGCATCCCCTAACCTGCGGCCCAACCGCCACACGCCGGCCAAAGCCAAGGTGAACCAAACGACATACCAGACGCCCGTGGCACCCTGTACGAACACCGAGCCCATTGACGAGTATTCGGTCAGACGATGCGGCCAGGGTCGCCAGAATCGACCGAGGCGGACCAGACAAGACCAGGCAAAAAGGCGCGGCTCGTGGCTGATTGTCTGTCGCGCGATCGTGTAGAGCCGTTGATCGGCCGAGAGTTCCGGATGTTGATCAGGGTGGGTTGCATGCGCTACCCGAGTCTCCTTGAGCACGAGTGGCCGAAGCTGGTCCGCTTGCCACACGGTTCCCCAAGGTTGCGTTTCGAGGTGCCGGTAGAAGAATCGATTATTGCCCAGAAGCAAAGTATACCCGCCATGGGTCGTGGCAATGACCGGGCGGCCCAACGCAACGTAGTTGCGAGCAACCCAGGGTAACAGCCCAACCACCAAACCGGCGGCCAGCACGGCCGCGCGCATCCCGGCGACTCGCCCCTTCCCTCTCACCAACTCGGCAACACAACAGAGTCCCCCCCAAACGAGAAACGTCGGTCGGCAAAGCGACGCAACGGCCAACAAGAATCCTGCCAGGAACCCCAACAAACATGTGGTCCGAGTGGTCGCTCGGTGTCGAGCCCATGCGACCAACGTCACCGCACAGGCTACGGCTGTCAGCGTTGCCTCGGTCTCGGTCATCACCAGTGTCGATTGATTCAACAGAATCGGGTCGACTGCCGTCAACAGGGCGGCCAACCAGGCCATCTGGTGAAGACCGCACTGCCGAGCCAACAGAAACACTAACACGACGGTCCCGGTGCCCAGAAGTAAATGGCAAATCGCTACATTCGGCCATGGTACCTTTCCCTGTCGACCGAACAGGGCCAACGTCAGTGGATACAAGGGCGGCCGAAACGCGGTCGGTACCAGCGCCTGTCCTGGCTCCGCGCGGCTCATCGTACCATGAGACAGGAGGTTCTCGGAAATGAGTCGGTAGGCGTCGGGGTCCCGCTCCAAGGAGGACCAACGCACGGCCAACACGCCACCACGCACAACCATCGTCAGAACGATCAGTCCGATCACCGACCTCCATCGCCAGGCATCGGTCGGCAGTAAATCACGTTGCGACATCGAGTACCTTCTCCCGGACCACGAAACCGTGGGTACATCTTAACCCCACCGTCCGCCCAGTGGACCTGCCTTCAAATGGGAAAAAATGCCGAGTTCAAACGAAACCCGAATCGACTCGGCTCCGGTTGTTTCCCGCGTCAAAACCAGATGTCGAAAACGGCTGTTCCTCCCGTCGATGCCCGCCTCGACGCCCCACCGCCCTGATGCCCCCTGTGCCCTTCCGCACCTGCACCCTTCCGCACTTGCACCCTTCCGCACCGGCATTTTTCTGCCCGTTTTCTTCTGCGCATCGCCCGATCCCGCTGAGCAGCCTGCCATGATCACGGTGCAATCGCCAACCAACTTGCCTCTGCAAATGAAACACCTACAATGGGGGGGAGAAAAGTCGCCTCAGGTGGTCTATCTTGCAAGTGAACGGTCGGACCTGATTCGATCAACGGGGCGAGGCGAGCTTTCAATGGTTGAAGAACGGCCGTCGGTCACCGCGAGTTCTGCAGTTCCGATCGGGGGTGGGCCTTTCGAGTTCGCATGTTTTCGAAGCGCATCTCTTTCCTGCGAGGGTAGTTCACAATGGCTGACAAAGATGCCTGTTGCTCGGCTCCATTATGGGAGCAGCGTTACTGCCTGGGGCCCTTTGGAAAACCGCTATGGATCGTCTTGGTCCGTACTCAGAATGAAGCTGGGCGGGCAGGGCTGGCGGTTCATTTCTACACTCAGGAGCAGTTCAGCTCGGCACCCGAGCTCATTTGCGATCGGGACGCGACACTATACAAGCTGCCCGAGCAAACCGTGAGTGTCCTGAAAGTGAGCCAGGTCCATCCGACAGATTACATCGTATCGATTGAACAGTTGCCGCCGGCCGACCGAAAGCGGAGCGACCCATTTCCTCCGGCGAGTACATGCACGGGCTTTTGTCCGCCGTTTGAAATGGACTGTCCACCTCCGTTGCAACCGGAATGCGTTGACAACGAGTTACAGTGCGTTGTCAAGAAGAAGGGAGTCTGACATCCGGGGGAAGATTGGGTTGCTGGAAGGCGGGGCCTTGAATGGAACAGGCGGTCCCGACGTGCCGTTTTCCAACAAATGAATCTATGGGGCGAGCGATGAACGATCCGCCTGATTCGAACGACTCGAGCCGATCTGCGGAGCGCATCCGAGAGATTGTGCGCCAGTATCTGGATGCACTCAGGCGCGGCGAGCGTCCGGATCAAGAAGAGTGGTTAGCCCGTCATTCCGATTTGGGAGCGGACCTGGCCGTCGCTCTGGAGCGAGCGGCAAAGTTGAACCGCGCGGAGCCAGGTTCATCGCATGGGACGCACCCGGACTGGGCCAGCCGGGCGACTGTAGCGATGCCTGAGCCGGGTAGCCCTTCTTCGGGTACGCCCCAGGGACCGGCTGCCGGCCTGACGCCCGTCGATCAGGAGTTTGCGATCGGGTTACGCTGTCCGCACTGCGGACAACCGATCCAGGTCGCTCTTTCCGGTGACTCGATGATCACCTGCTCGAGTTGCGGCAGCAACTTTCAGTTCGACTCGGCCGTCTCAGCCGGTGGTGACGAACAGGCTGCACCTTCGCGGGTCGGCCGATTCCAAATCGAGGACCGGCTGGGTCGGGGTGGATTTGGCGTCGTCTACAAGGCGATGGACCCGGACTTATCACGTCACGTGGCGATCAAGATGCCACGGGCCGGGTATTTTGTTACTCGGGAGGATGAGCAACGGTTTCTGCGTGAGGCGCGCAGTGCGGCGCGTCTCCGCCACCCTCACATTGTTCGCATCCATGAAATCGACCGTCAGCACGGCGTACCGTTCATTGTCAGCGAATACATTGAGGGTAGGACTTTGGCCGACCTGTTGCGGCAACGTCGGTTGGCCATTCAGGAAACCGTGGAGATCACGATTCAGGTTGCCGAGGCATTGCAGTACGCGCACGAACAGCATGTCGTGCACCGGGACATCAAGCCGAGCAACATTCTGTTGGATTCCGACGGTCGTCCTTACATCGCCGATTTTGGGCTGGCCCGAAGGGACGACACCGAGATAACCGTCACCATCGATGGCCAGGTTCTTGGCACACCTGCCTACATGGCTCCCGAACAGGCAATGGGCGACCACTCGCGAGTTTCGGCGCGGAGCGACGTCTACAGTCTGGGAGTCGTCTTGTACCATGCGTTTACGGGCGAGCTGCCGTTTCGCGGCAGCCGGCGCATGCTCGTCCGCCAGGTCATCCAGGACGATCCGAGACCACCGCGACGCGTCAACGAGCTCGTCCCGCCCGATCTCGAGACAATCACGATGAAGGCGATGGCCAAGGAATCACTTCGCCGTTATGCGTCCGCACAGGAACTGGCGGACGATTTACGGCGATGGCAACAGAGTGAACCGATCCACGCCAAGCCGGTCGGCCGAGCCGAGCGGCTGTGGCGATG
>CAYNDU010000114.1:0-6428 GCA_964395615.1 uncultured Pirellulaceae bacterium
CTCCAGTGAACACCTTGCTCAGCCCAACCGCTACGCGAGCCCGTTCCTGCACCCTGCCCGCATTGTTCAGAATGGCCGAAGTGCTTCTCGCGGTTCAGCCGATCGACGGCCGCGTCAGGAATCGCCCACATTGGGGAACGCCCGCGTTGGCGGACCTGCGACAGGGAACGGCTTCTCAAGAATGACTGCGTCCAATGTCAATCCCAAGATAAACGGCCGTTTAGGTGGCAGCCGCCGCGACGGCGGGATCTTGAGCCAATTTGTGACACGCCGAACGGAGGGCGGCATAGCTGCAGGGCAACGAGAGAACCGTTCCGAATTGGCCGAGTTCTTGGGCATCGGTGGCGTCGCCGATGAGAACAACGTTTCGAGTACCGTCGCGCATATTGATATGGGACGCCACCTTCTCGATAGGGGTTTCCGTGCAATTGACGACCGCTGGATCCGTCGAGTTGATTCGTTCGGCTTCCCAGTGATTCAGTTTGCAGCCCGTTGATCGAATGAGTTCCGCCAGGAAGTCGTACGTTCTCGGCAAAACGTTGGAATAAGTGATGTTGTCGGCTGCGGAGGCGGGCTCTGATGCCGATTCATCGGCCCGATGGGTTGAGGCCTGGATGGGCATATTGGCCAACTTGCCGATCTCGTTTTGAGTGCCGTGGATCACATGAGATATCGAATCGATGTCGAGCTTGTTGACGATTCGCCGCGGCGGCAGTTCGACGCGGTCCCAATCCTCCCATTGTCCCACTGCCACGCGACCGATCAGCACGGCCAATTTGACGAGCGCCGCCTTCGTACGCATAGGTTCCTGCAGTTTGTGAATCGTCTCGTACGTCTCATTGGAAAACGATAGTGGCTGATAGACGACCGGGGGGATATTCCAGGATTCGAGCAGACGGGCAGCTACCTGACCATGTCCGAGCGGAAACTCATCAACCTCCAAATCGGCAAGTGACATCTTCGATTGAGAGCATTTCTTGATCAAACGTTCGTATTGTTGAGGGTAGATCGTGGCCAAAGCAATGCGCCCGGAGCAGTGCAGCAAGGCGCTCAGGAAGAGTCCTTCCTGCAGGTGCTTGTGATTCCCGTGATCGACCATCAGTTCGACCGCCATTCCCGCGGCGATACTGCGCCGCCAGATGAGGTCGGCATTCATCCAAGGGATAACATTCGCCGTCACGGCGGCCAGCGCACCGGTGGCGAGCGCCATCTCACCCACTCGCTTCTGGCCCAGTCGAACGACGGCGTCTTCCAAGTTCACGATGTTCTTGCCCCCAGCATTGTAAAAAGTGCTGTTGGCCAGACGGATCACATCGACTGATAGAGAGGGATCGGTTCCAATGGCCTCGGCGATATCGGGAATCTCGGCCGCCTCGGAATTAACGAGATTGTAGACGTCAAGTGCCGCCTGAGACACGGGCAGCAATTTCGGCAGGTTGGCCATCCTGCGATTCAGGTCCGACGAATCGCAATCTGAATCGGCCGGATCGGCTACATTCGTCTCCGGCGCTGCCGCGCCGGACGCGTTGCGAGAATTCACCTTTGATGTCTGTTCCTTCCGCTGCCGCTCACGCATGCAGATCGCCTTCAGCTTGGCGCCAAACACCAAGTACTCGACGGGCTTGAATTCGACGGCCTCGACACCGCGCGTGATCAGGTCCTTTGCCAGTCGCGGTTCGACAACGCCCGTGACGACAACAACGATGGGATGGTCCTCGCCCGCAAGGATTTCGGTCGCCAGAGCATGGCCATGCTTGTTCGGCATGCGGAGGTCCGTCACGACGACGTCGAACGAAGCCTGCGCCAGCCGGGCCATTGCTACGGCTCCGTCGCTCGCTTCCTCGCAGACGAATCCTTCTCGTTCCAGCGCCCGAACCGATAGCTCGCGCACCAGTTTCTCGTCATCGACGATCAGGGCCCGTAAGGTTGTATCCGACATGTGTGCCGTCCTTTTTCAACCGATTCCGCCTGCCGACTCGAGCGGCAGGTTCCGTTCCGTTCGCCCCGGCGAACATCCTGAAGAGACCTCTCGAAGAGACCTCTCGAAGAGACCTCTCGAAGAGACCTCTCGTCTTTGTTCTACGTATAACCGGATTCCTCAAGCTGTGGCTCATTTCAGTATGCTCGTCACACTGACGGCGTATACTCATCCTCCGCTATCGGAACGTCCGGGGTGACGCCCAACAGGCTCAGCACCGACCCGCATTTGCATGGATCGTCGTCCTTCTTTTCCATGGTTTCTTTGGAATGCTCCCTCATCGCGTTATCGATTCGGTCCGTATTCTCTCCTGATGTCCCCTCCGACGAAGCCGGCTTTGGAACGGGAAAACCAAGTGTCACGCGAGTCCCGACATTCTCACGACTTTCGATTTCCACGGTCCCCCCATGCCGCCGCATGATGCTGTAGACAATCGCCAGTCCCATCCCGGTGCCCAGATTCCCCTGCTTGGTCGTGACTGAGTGATCAGCACTATCGCGCCCAACGTCCAACAGACTGCCTGTAATCCGGCGATGGTCCAGAACATCGTGTTCCGAACTCGGCGATCAGTTACCGTCGATTCTTCTTGAACCAGGTTAGGTCTTCCGTTGGCCGGCATTGTCTCTTATTCCCGTATCTGCCCACCGACTCGAAGCGATTGAAACGTGGCGCATTCACCAACGCACGCCGCGAGGCACCAAACCGGACCGAGGTCCGACGCGCTGGCCCATTGAGATGGAGCCCCTACGCAAGCTCAGTGTGTTCAGGCAACTCGCTTAGAAAATATAAGTTGCCTTTGATGGGCTTGTGCCGAAAAAGGAGCAGCCGAGAGCTGTTGGCGAACGATCGTCGCATCGGATCCGGTGAGTCCGATTGGAACGATCATAGAGCCCGGGCGAACGACGTTCCTCGCACGGTTCGCTGCCTGTGACGGTCGCGTCGAAAGACGGGCAATCCCAAATCGCGTGAAACGAGATCGGTTCAGAGGCATTCTTGAACCGAAGCAGTCGAACAGGCAATGCAGGCCTAGTCGTCGGTTGTGGCCGTTCTTCCGATCGATGACGAGGCAGCCGACGCCGACCCGGTCAGTTAGCCGGAAGCGTGTCGGTGTGTAGTACTTTGCCGTCGGTATCGTGGTAATGAAATGTCAGATGAGGCCGGCCATCGGTTCGATTCACGGTGCCCGAAAGAAACCCGCCGCGCACATTGAGGTACCGGTGAATTTCGGGGCGAAAATCGTCCTTTTTCCAACCGCCGGCATGTCGGTCGCTGGCCGGGCCGCACGAGTACTCTCGCAGTTTTGTGCGAGGGTCCACCGAGAGATACTGCCAGTGCCGGTCCCCGCACACCACGACCATATTCTTCTGTGCGGCCATGAAGGAACGCAGTTCGTTCCCTTCGAATTGGAAATTCGAGTTTGAGTGATTGTCATGCTTGCCCGACCGGTCCGGGCCGACGATCGGCGTGGGACTGAAGAGCACTCGAAATGTCGCATCACTGGCGGCCACCGTCTGCTTAAACCACTCTTTTTGAGCTTCACCCCAAATCGTCTTATCCGGTCCGTCCTCCATTGTGTTAGGACTGCGATAATCACGGCCCTCGACCAGCCAGATCTGCAGGTCACGACCCCACCGTCGAGTGCGGTAGGTCAGATCTCCCATCGGAACCTGCTCGCGAAAGATCTTCAGACCCTGCTCGAATGTGAGTTTAAACATGTACGACGGATCGATCGATGGCCAGCAGTCGTTCATCAGCACGTCGTGATCGTCCTTGATGAAGTAGCTCGATACCTGGCGGTGGAAGGCCACATTCGTGGGCAGACTGTACGTCCTCTGCCAATGATAACGAGCCAGCGCGGGTGACTTGGCCAGCCGATCGTAATAGACGATGTCCCCCGTATGAACGAAGAAGCTGGGATCAAGGTCCAGCATGGCCGCATACAGTTTGTATCCATCCGGTCCATCCCGATCGCCGTACGCTTGACCGGTTGTGACCGTAAACACCACTCGACTCGCATCATCCGCCGCAGGCGCGGTACGAAACGTTCCTTCGATTGTCGCTGAGGGCGCTCTGCCCGCCGACGCTCGACCTTCGATGAGCACCTGGTAGGCCTGATTTGGCTGGAGATGGTCGATCGCGAATTGCCGAGTGAAATCGCCGGATGGATCAACGGGAGTCCAGGCCGTTTCCAACCAGGGCGAGGTTTTCGAGATCCGGTACCGAACCCGCACTTCCCCCGCGGCCCCCGGCGCCGCATCGCGTAGATGGCCGGCATCGGTGCCCGGGGCATATTCGATGCCGGTGATACGTCGGCGACGCTTGGACGAATCCTTTGTGCTGTCCGCGTAGCGGAACTTGACATCTGGACCGTCTGCGGGGTTTCGCCGAGCGTGGCGCGTGAGTCGCGTCCAGACAATGGCCGAATGATCGGTGACCTCGCCGACCTTGAATCCGGTCGCAAAGAAGGGTCCTCCCGTCTCATCGGCACCATTCGCAGTCGCTGACGACGCAATCGAGCAGGCACAAACCAGATTCCAAGCCATCACTTTCCAAACTTGGTGCCACATCAGGGTACCCTCTCCCACAGAAATGTTGATCCAGGACGATTCAGGGTCCGTCCGGCCTGACACGACGAATCGGGCAACCGACTCATCAGGCGATCAGACCCTTTACTACATTACCGTAGATATCAGTGAGGCGAAACGGTCGCCCCTGGTATTTGAACGTGAGCCTTTCATGCTCGATGCCCAAGAGATGGAGAATGGTGGCGTTCAGGTCGTGGACCGGGACTGGATTCTCGACGACGTCGTAGCCAAGTTCATCGGTCTGGCCGTATTGAAGTCCCGGTTTCAAGCCGCCACCGGCCATCCAGATCGTGTAGGATTCCTTGTGGTGATCTCGTCCGATCTTCTCCACTTTTCCTTTTCCGTTGGCAGCTTGCGCCATCGGAGTACGGCCGAATTCTGACGACCAGACGACCAACGTCTCGTCCAATAGG
This sequence comes from uncultured Pirellulaceae bacterium, assembly GCA_964395615.1. Lineage (GTDB taxonomy): Bacteria > Planctomycetota > Planctomycetia > Pirellulales > Pirellulaceae > CAYNDU01. The sequence goes on from CAYNDU010000114.1 coordinate 4,977, forward strand.
CCACGGCGATCCAGGTCCTTGATCAGGGCTGCCAGCGGGCGATCAATCTGGTCACATTTCTTTGGCAATCGTGTAAACACGCTGTTGTGCATGTCCCACCCCTGATCGAAAAGCTGCACAAACCGCACTCCTCGCTCAACGAGTCGTCGGGCGAGCAGGCAATTATTCGCGAAACTGGTCTTGCCGGGAGCTGTGCCATAGAGTTCGTGAACTTCGTCCGGTTCGCTCTTTATGTCCATCAGCTCCGGCACCGATGTTTGCATTCGGAAGGCCATCTCGTACTGATTGATCCGGGTAGCGATTTCTGGATCGCCCACATCCGCCAACTCGGCCTGGTTCACCTGATTGACCGCTTCGATCACGCGTCGTCGGCTGTCAGGTGATACACCCTTCGGATTGGAGAGGAACAGGACCGGATCACCCTGGCTGCGAAACTCGATGCCCTGATAAACGGTCGGCAGGAAGCCACTTCCCCAGGCGCTGTTCCCGGCACCCAAAACCTGGCCGGTGACCATCACGACGAAACCGGGGAGGTCTGAATTCTCGCTGCCCAGCCCATAAGTGACCCACGATCCAAAACTGGGCCTGCCAAACCGAGGGAACCCGGTGAGCAGATAGAGTTGAGCCGGCGCGTGGTTGAAATGTTCGGTGTTCAGCGAGTGGATCAGTGTCAGCTTGTCGGCCACCGTCTGTAACTGGGGCAAAAGATTGGAGATCTGAATCCCGCTACTACCACATTTCGTGAAGTGAAATCTCTTGTCGTCGGGCGTACCGAGCAGCGTGGGTTGCTCGCGAATGAAGGCCAGTTTCTTGCCCTCAAAAAACTCGTTCGGGCAGAGCTGACCACTGCGCTTCTGCAGCTCCGGCTTGTGGCTGAACAGATCCAGGTGCGATGGTGCTCCAACCAGATGAACGTAGATCACTCGTTTGGCAGTCGGCGCAAAATGCGGCGGACGGGCCGCCAGAGGGCCGACGCTCGGCTGTCCCCCAGCGGCTGAATCCTGCCTTAACAGGGACGCCAAGGCGAGTGAGCCCAATCCCCAACCGGCTCGTTGGAACATCTGGCGCCGGGTCAACTCGAGGCCGCGGTTCGACAAAGCAAGAAGATGGTCGGCGGTCATGCGAATCAATGCGTCCTTCGTTGTTCTTCGATTCAGTCAACGGTGATCGTCTGGTCCAGATTCAGCAGCGCATTGGCGACAAAGAACCAGGCGGCCAGGTCAGGCCCGAATTCGTCGGCAGGCGGCTGATAGCCGTTCTCGCAGGTCAGCAATGAAGCGACGGCCGCTTCATCCTCTTCCAATCGCTTGTGTTGGGCTTCGTAAAGGGCCACCAAAGCAGTCGTTGCCGCCGGGCTCGGCATCCGTGACGTGCAGAGCCGAAACCCGAGCGCGATCGGTCGTTCCAGGCCGGAGCCATCCCCTTCGCGATTCATTCGCACGGCTTCGCGAT
>CAYNDU010000114.1:6528-11999 GCA_964395615.1 uncultured Pirellulaceae bacterium
CTTCGCGATTCATTCGCACGGCTTCGCGATCCATTCGCACGGCCAGGGCCAGGGCGGCCTCTGCGTAGGTGGGATCGTTCAGCAAAGCCAGTGCCTGCAAGGGGGTGTTCGTCCGGGCTCTCTGCACAACGCACGCTGCTCGGTCCGGGGCGTCAAACGTCACAAAGCTGGGGTAGGGAGCCGCTCGTCTCCAAATCACGTACACTCCTCGACGGTACCGATCCGTTCCCGAAGCCGTTTCCCACTTGGGTGCGTTGCGACCAACGGCCCGCCAGATTCCAGGTGGTTGGTATGGCATGACCGGTGGGCCACCCATTTTTCGGTTGAGCAAGCCGCTGACCGCCAACGCATTATCGCGCACGACCTCGGCCGGCATTCGCCATCGTGGACCCCGCCCGCACCATTCGTTGTGAGGGTCTTGAGCCCAACGGTCCGGCGGCGCATGAGAGGTCTGGCGAAACGTGCGTGACATCACCATTTGCTTGAGTACCCTCTTCCGTGACCAACCCCGATCCATCAACTCTGCGGCCAGCCAATCGAGCAACAGCGGGTGGCTAGGCGGTTCACACCGAGTGCCAAAGTCTTCGGGCGTGTTCACAATTCCTCGCCCAAACAATTGCATCCACCATCGATTGACCGTCACGCGCGCCAGAAGGGGGTTCTCACGACTTGTCAGCCAGCGGGCCAACCCCAGACGGTTTCGCGGCCACTGAGAATTGAATGGATGCAACGAAGCAGGAGTATCGAACGTGACTCGTTTGCCCGGCTGCAGATAGTCGCCTCGAACCATGATGCGTGTTTCCCGAGCCGTTGCCTGCTCGATCATTACCAGGGTCGTCGGTGGCCCGGTCGCTTCGAGTTGCTGTCGTATCTTCTTGATTTTCGCTGCCGGTTTGTCGGCCTGTTCTTGTAACTTGTCGTACTCGCTTTGCAACGCGTCATGGCGCCGCTTTCGCTCGGCCGGCCATGACAACTCCATGCTCGGGCCGATAAAATCAAAAGTTACGCCCGCAGTCTGCTTGACTTCGATCGGAGTGTTATTGAAACAGGCAAATAGCTGGTAGTACTCTCTTTGCGTGAACGGATCGTACTTGTGGTTGTGACATTGACAGCACTCAAGCGTCGTGCCCAGGAAAACCGTTCCGGTCGTGTTGACCCGATCAAAAACCTGGTTGACGCGGTTTTCTTCCGGATGCACGCCGGCCTCAACATTGCAGGTCACCGTTCGGTGAAACCCCGTTGCAACTCGTTGCCGAGCCGTGGCGTCCGGCAACAAGTCTCCGGCCAACTGGTCGACGACGAACTGATCGAACGGTTGATCCTGGTTCATCGATTGAATCACCCAGTCGCGATAGGCCCAGCTGTCGCGGATCTGATCGGCCTGAAAGCCGTTCGAGTCGGCATATCGGGCCAGATCCAACCAGGGACGCGCCCAATGTTCTCCGTACGCATCCGAGGCCAACAAGCGATCTACGATGCGCTCGTAGGCCCCAACGTGCGTGTCGGCAAGAAATCGGTCCAATTGCTCAAGCGTCGGCGGCAGGCCGGTCAGGGCCAGCGACGCTCGACGCAACAGGGTCGCTCGGTCGGCTTCCTTGGACGCCGTCCGGTTCTGCTGTTCCAGTCGAGCCAAGATGAATCGGTCGATCGGATTGATCGGCCATTCCGTGTCGGTCACTTGAACCAGCGCAGGCCGTGAAACACGACGGTAGGCCCAATGTTGAGGCTGATGGTCACCGGAAGGCCATGACGCTCCTTGTTCGATCCAACGACCAACCAGTGCGACCTGTTCGTCGGTGAGCGGCGAGCCTTCGGGCGGCATGCGTTCGGAATCGTCTTTGGCCGAGATGCGCTGCCAGAGAATACTCTGATCGCGATCGCCGACCTGAATCACAACCTCGCCCGAGTCGCCTTCGGTAAACGCCTCGACTCGGCTCGTTAACCGCAGTCCTCCCTCGCGCTGCCGAGGACCGTGGCAGCGTATACATCTCTGCCGGAACAGGGGAGCAATATCACGGGGGAAGTCGACCTTAGCGACTTCTGCCGGCCGCGTTTCCTCCTGCGGTCCGGCCAGACTTTCGAGCGAGAGTCCGGCAGCAAGCCCGATTACCACCACGCTTATCCATGCCCGACGACGACAGACGCTCTCGCGCTGCAGGCAAGCAACCATTGCACCTCCGCTCATCTTGACTCCCGACTCGTCGTCCGGCTCTCTTTGCCTAGCCCACGCTGGCGGCCTTCTTCGCCTGCCGTACCGTCACACCGAGGAAGACCATCGACACTCCGGTGCACAGCAAATCGATGCCGACCAAAACGCCCACGGCCGTCAGTCCCGAAACGGGCCACTGCCGCCAAATCAGAAGACCGAGGATGAGCGTCAGAAAGCCGCTGATCAGCATGCCCAGCCACCCCCGTGCGATTCGGAATCGAAAGGCGGCATAGATTTTCCACAGTCCTTCAACCGTGAACGTGATGGCGATGACCATGGTCAGCAGCGACAGCCCCAGCCACGGATGTCCAAGCACGGCGAGCCCGCACAATGCGGTGAGACCACCCAACATCAACGGGAAAGCCTTTCCGGCCCATTTCTTCGATCGGAAACCTTGTATCAGTTGAGTGCTCCCGGCCACCAACAGAATCGCGCCGATCACCCAGACCACGGCGGTCCCGGCAATAGCCGGTGAAGCCACCGAAAGGGCACCAAAGAAGATCAAGGCTACTCCGGTCGCTATTAGCTGACTCACGCTCGGCATGCTTACGATCGACATCGTCGGCTCCACCTTCCTTTGCCTGTCTTCCTCGTTGCGTACGTCATTAGAATGTCTGAATCGACCAAAAACAAGCGTTACGAATTGCGGTCCTTGACTGCCTGCTCAATAATGGGCAGTGGGCGATGACGGAAGCATTGAGAACAACCAGCGTTCATCTGTGGATGTTGGCGTGACTTACCGCGAGGCCGGCATGGAAAAACTCGACGTTTACCAGGTGGACGCGTTTACCGACCAGCCGTTTGCCGGCAATCCGGCGGCGGTCTGCATTCTCGAGCAGCCCCAGGACGACTCCTGGATGCAGTCGGTCGCGGCAGAAATGAACTTGTCGGAGACGGCGTTCCTGCTGGCCGAAAACGACGGATTCGGGTTGCGCTGGTTTACTCCCCTGGCCGAAGTCGACCTTTGCGGTCATGCGACCCTGGCCTCGGCGCACGTATTGTGGAACGAAAGAGGGGCGAATGCCGGACGAGCCCTTCGTTTTTCTACTCGCAGTGGAATACTCACGGCCATTCGTAAGGCCGGGCGGATCGAACTCGACTTTCCCGGCGAACCGCCAGAACCCTGTGAGCCACCTGATGGCCTGCTGGAATCGTTAGGGGTGGAATCTTGTTATGTCGGCAGTAACCGGTTCGACTATCTCGTCGATGTCGGAAGTGAAGAGGCTGTCCTGGCGGCCGAGCCCGATTATTCGGCGCTCGGCGAATTGGACGTAAGAGGGGTGATGATTACCGGCAGATCAACATCACCCTTGTTTGATTTTGTTTCCCGTTTCTTCGCCCCGCGGTTCGGCATCAACGAAGATCCCGTGACCGGCTCCGCCCACTGCTGCCTCGGCCCCTACTGGGCCAGTCGAATCGAAAAGACAGAGTTCATCGCCTATCAGGCCTCTCGCCGCGGAGGTCAAGTCCGCGTGCGGGTCGAGGGCGACCGCGTTGCGCTAAGCGGCCAGGCCGTGACCGTGCTGAGCGGACAACTGACGGCATGAGACGACGCCGACCGGCCTTATTACCATCCAGCGAGTTGGTCGGCCGCCACGTGTGAACCCCTCATGCCGTTTGGTGTCGTACTCGGTGTCAAAACGCGAGATGTTCGTTCTCGTTGGCCTTGCGGCGGAAGTCGCGGCGGCCGGAGACGATGGAAATGGTCTCTGCGGTGCGCATTGCTGGGAGAGAATCCTGGTTGGCATCTTATGGGAGTGAGATGATGAACCGGCGACAATTGGAGAAACTGGGTGTGCCCCCTGACTCAGTGAGGGTGGCCATCAAGACGATTCAACGGGTTGTCAGTGTCAATGGCACACGAACCAAGTCGATCAAAGAGACGGTAAAGCGGATTCTGGCCGAACCGGAGTCGTATCTGGACGACTGCGACTGGAAGGAGTTTGCCCAAACGGTCATCGACGATCGGAGTTTTGCCACTCCCGATCCGATTACGTATCGCACCTGGGGCGCCGAAGAAATCGAATCCCAAACGCACGCTCAAATGACGATGGCGTGCCGACTGCCGGTCGCTCGAGCCGCAGCGTTGATGGCTGACGCTCACCTCGGTTACGGGCTCCCGATCGGAGGAGTCCTGGCCTGCGAGAATGCGGTCATCCCGTCGGCGGTCGGCGTCGACATCGCCTGCCGCATGAAGTTGTCGGTATTGGATATCTCGCCCGAAGCCATGGCGAAAACACCCCACCGTTTCGATACAGCGCTCGAGCAAGGAACACGTTTCGGCGTTGGATCGGAATACAAGCGTCCGCGCACGCATGACGTTATGGATCGAGATTGGACCGTGTCACGCGTCACGCGGGAACAGAAAGACCGAGCCTGGCGGCAGTTGGGAACATCGGGATCCGGCAACCATTTCGCGGAATTCGGGTTGTTGACCGTGGACGACGGTCCGTCCGAGCTGCCCCTGGAGGCGGGCACCTATGTGGCCCTGCTCAGTCACAGCGGCAGTCGAGGCACGGGGGCGTCCGTCTGCTCAACTTACAGCGGCATCGCGCGCAGTCAACTTCCGAGGAAATTCTCCGACCTGGCACAACTGGCATGGTTGGATCTGGATTCACAACCCGGTCAGGAGTACTGGTTGGCCATGCATTTGATGGGCTGCTATGCGGCCGCCAATCATGATGTCATTCATTCCAGTGTTGCTCAACTGTTGGGAGCCGAGATTGTCACCGGAGTTGAAAATCACCATAACCATGCCTGGAAGGAGATCCATGATGGGCGCGAGTTGATCGTACATCGGAAAGGAGCGACGCCGGCCGCGACCGGACAACTGGGTGTCATCCCCGGATCGATGGCGGATCCGGCATTCGTGGTCCGAGGACGAGGCGACATCGAGTCGCTCCATTCCGCCTCACATGGAGCCGGGCGGCGGATGTCCCGCACGAAAGCAAAAAGCACCTTCAACTGGAAAACCGTGCGTCGCGAACTTGCGGACCGGGGAGTTCGCGTTCTGTCCGCCGGGGCCGATGAAGTGCCGGGAGTCTACAAGGATATCCGCGACGTGATGCGACGCCAGTCCGACCTGGTCGATATCGTGGCCCGGTTCCAACCCAAGATTGTCAAGATGTGCGGCGACGGGAGCCGCCCCGAAGACTGATGCGACGAGACCGGAGAAAAAGGGGTCAGGACTTTTGTGCGAAGCACCCTGCGGGCCGTTCCGGCAAAAGAGTCCTCACCTCTTTTTCGGCTGAACTGTTGTGTC
>CAYNDU010000115.1:0-11937 GCA_964395615.1 uncultured Pirellulaceae bacterium
CGTTCCTGCACCCGGTGGGACTCAGCCGTCCCGGTAGACCGATCGATTTGGGGCAATTCAAGGCCCAATGGGATACAATGGGTCGCGAGCCGGCCCGCATGTGGGGCCGGTACGGTTCGTTTCGAGATGCAAGCAAGTCGGGCGGTGTGGTCACGGTGAAAGGTCATCACGTTTCAACTGATGGAGGCGGCAAGACGGGCCAGTCAACGAGGGTAAGTCTCCTTCAGCAATTGCAGGTCGAGGATCCGCAGGGCTGGTCTCGTCTCGTGGCCCTGTATGGCCCATTGGTTTACCACTGGTGTCGGCGGATGGGATTGCAGTCCCACGACGCCGCGGATGTTGTTCAGGAGGTTTATCGATCGGTGCGAGCGAAGATTATCGACTTCCGTCGCCGCCAGCATGGGAGTTTCCGTTGCTGGCTCAAGACAATCACTCGAAACAAAGTGCACGATTTCTGGAGACATTGTGAACGCGAGCCACCGGGCGTTGGCGGAAGTGAAGCTCAATCGCGAATGGCCCAGGTCGCCGACGCTCAAGAGGAAGCAACAGCGACCGTCGAGGACCAGCAGGAGATGGATCAAGTTTACGGACGCGTGTTGGAGCTGATACGCGGCGAATTCGCCTCCCAAACCTGGCTGGCGTTCACGCAGGTAGTGCTGGAGTCTCGAGCCGCGCACGATGTGGCCGCGGACCTGAGAATCTCCGTGAACGCCGTCTACATTGCAAAATCTCGAGTCTTGAGCCGGATTCGAGCCGAATTCGAGGAGTTCCTCGATTGAACGCCGCACCGATGGGGAAGGTCGATGCCGGACACAGACTCATCAATTCGCAACGCCCCGCTCGGACCATGTCCGGACGAATCCCTGTGGGAGCGTTTTGCCACCGGTGCACTGCCGCCCAAAACCGTGGACGAACTCGCCAGTCACTTGACGCTCTGTCATCGATGCCAGGCCGTCGTATCCACAGTGCATTCCAGGCCGGATTCCCTGCAAGTAGGGCTCATTCGTGGAAGGAGCGCTGATTCTTCGGTCGACGAACGACATTGCCAGGAGGTACTGGCCCGGATCGTTGACCCAGGTGAGTTGGATGAGATTGGACGGTCGAAGCCACCATCTGGATCCGACGCCTATACGCTGCCCGAGCAAATTGGGCCGTACGAGGTCGGCGAGAAGCTTGGCGAAGGGGGCATGGGAGTGGTTTACCGCGCGGTCGACTCGCGGCTGAAACGCGTTGTCGCGTTGAAGACGATCCGGCGAGGTTGGGGGCTGGATGGTCAGGCGATCGCTCGGTTTCAGAACGAGGCAAGAACGGCTGCCAAGCTCGACCACGCACACATTGTATCCATATACGACGTGGGTTCCGCTGACGGGCTGCACTATCTGGCGATGAAACTAATCGACGGCCCATCGCTGGAGACCGAACTTCATCGATTTGTTGCAGACCCCAAGGCGGCCGCTCGCCTGACCATCGCCATTTCCCAGGCGGTAGACTACGCACATCGGCGAGGCGTGCTGCACCGAGACTTGAAGCCGGCAAATATTCTGCTTGATGGGACGGATACTCCTTATGTCAGCGATTTGGGTCTGGCGAAGCAAATTGACTTGGAATCCGATGGCACGACGACCGGTTCGATTCTGGGGACACCGAGTTACATGTCGCCCGAACAGGCTGACGGGGCGGCAGTGGCCACAACATCCGCAGACGTGTATGGGTTGGGCGCGGTCCTTTATGCTGCCCTTACAGGACGACCACCGCATCAGGGTTCGAGTCCCTTGGAAACTTGTCGCCTGGTAGTGGAACAGGAAGTCGTTCCACCCCATCATTGGAATCCCGGTGTTGACAAGGACCTCGAGACCATCTGCCTCAAATGCCTGGCGAAAGTTCCCGGTCAGCGATATGCATCGGCCGGTGCGTTGAGCGAGGATCTCGAGCGTTGGATGGGTAATCGACCGATCCTGGCCCGTCGCGCCAAGCCGACAGAGCGAGTGGTCCGTTGGTGCCGTCGGCGACCGGCGTTGAGCACATCGTTGGCGGCGGCGACGCTGCTTCTGCTGGTAGTGCTTTTTGGGTCACCGCTTGCGGCGTATTGGTGGAGAGCCGAGCGAAACCGTGCGTTGACGGCGGAATCGACGAGCCTGCGGCGAGAGCAGGAGACGCGCCGGGCCTTATTCCGCGCCTATTCTGCTCAGGCGGGCGCCAGTCGTGCCGGCCGGCGACCACAACGACGATTCGAGGGCCTTCGGGCGGTTGCCAAGGCTGCGGAGTTAGCCAGGGCGTTATCGATAGGCGAGTCCGACCGTCTTACGCTGCGCAATCACACGACCGCCCTACTCGCTCTATCGGAAGTACAACCGTCCAGTGCGTCGCCCATTCCCTTTTCCGAGTCTCCGTATGTGCCCAATGCGTTTTTCGATCCGGCGTTGCGCCGATACTGTTGTGGTGCGCCCGACGGAACGACGGTCATTCATAGCGTGGCAACGGGTGAGCGATTGGCCACGTTACCCGGCCCGGGGCAGTTTTCAGGCTTCCAGGCATTTGGGCCGAAAGGCCGCCTTCTGGCCGCCAGTTTTCACCATTCCGCTCAACGCCAATTCACGCTCTACGATATCCCTCAGCGCCGGATCATCGTAAGTCAACCGTTGGATCTACAATTCAGTGCGTTGGCATTCTCGTCGAATGGCAAGTCGTTGGCGGTTGGGGGTCGCGACGGCACGATCCATTTCTTTGATACGACGAACGGTGCGGAAGTGCGTACGATACGGACGGGTCAGACGGACGCGTTCCTCTGTTTCACGCCAGATGACACGCGACTGGCGGTCTGCGGAGGCGGCTCGACCGTAGTCAAGGTCTATCGGCTCGACGACGGCGCGCTGGTGGCGGAGCACCGCCTGCCGTCAAGTGCCTCATCGCTTTCCTGGCACCCGGATCAGCCCTTGTTGGCGGCGGCATGTGCGGACAACAACGTGTATATTTGGGACACGGACCGAAATATGCTCTCGCGAACACTCGTCGGTCATTCGGCGACGGTCGTCAATGTTGCTTACGATCGACCCGGCGAGTTTCTTGCGTCTCATTCGTGGGACGGTACGACGCGACTCTGGGACCCGATGCGGGCTGTGGAGGTGATGCGAATCGAGGGTGCTTTTCGCCGGTTCAGTTCGGACGGCCGAAAACTGGCGTTGGTTGTCACTCAACAGGGCAAGGCGATGGCCAGCACCTGGAAGATCGCTCCTTCCAAGGAGTTTCATCGTTTTCTTCCTCCATCTCCGGTCAGTGACACCGCAATTTCTTCTGACGGGGAGTGGATTGCATCGGCGCACGCGGATGGAGTCCGAATTTGGGAGCGGGCACGGGCCAGGGAACTAGACCATCTGCCAGGGACGGCGACGTGTAACGTTTGGTTTGATCCGGTTGCAGAGCGAGTGATCACGGCCGGAGCCGACGGGATAAAGGAGCTCTCTCTCGACCATTTGGCCGAAGACGCGAAGCATTCGACGTCGCCCCGAACCGAGCGGATCGACTCGATGGCCGCTGTTTATGCGGACATCTCGAAGAACCGCAGGTTCGTGGCCTTCTCGATGGGCGGTACACACCTGTTGTTGCGAGATCGAGAATTACACACCCTGTCCGTTTTCGATGGGCGTCAGAATCTTCACGCGGTGGCGGTAAGCGCGGATGGGGCCTGGATTGCCGGCTATCCCGGGCCAGGCGTCAAGATATGGAATTGTCAAACCGGAGTTTTGAAAGCGACGGTCATGCCCCACAAGGCATGGGGGTGGATGCGCATGGCATTCAGTCCCGACGGAAGGTGGCTGGTCACCGGCTCATCCACCAAGTATCGGTTTTGGAGCACGCGTGACTGGAAGGTGCAACACGCGTTCGCTCGCGACGGCGCGGATATTGGTGGACCGATCACATTCACTTCCGATAGCCGTCTGGCGGTCATCGCCAGCTCTCGTTATCTGGCTAAACTGATTGATGTGGCGACGGGTACCGAGCTCGTGACGCTCGAGGCTCCGGACGCAGTGCCCGACATCACCGGTTTTGCTTTTGGTCAGGACGGGAAACAGCTTTCGGTTAGCGGCAAGAACCAGGTCCTTCACTGTTGGGACTTGGAGCGGATCCGAGTCTATCTTGAGAAGCTCGGCATTGGATGGCAGCCTTCTTCGCCATCCGAGACGACGCATGGAGAGGATGCACATCCAACCGATCACGGGGCGGTGGAAAACTCGGCGGGCGGCGGCGGGACGCACACCACAGACTCGTTGATCGAGGATTTGACGAACCAGGATTGGCGGATTCGACGTCGGGCGGCGAACGAACTCCAGAAGCGATGCGGTTCCGACCCGTCTGTGGGCCGACGCCTCGCGACGGTCCTGACCGACGCAGATTCCGGCCCCTTCCTTCATCGCAGGATCTGCCGCGTTCTGGCGGATGGTCATCCGAACGACTCCGTCACCGTAGAACGCCTGCGTGCGTTGACCCTTGCCCCTCCGTCGATCGAACGCGCCTGGACCATTGCCGCTCTGGCCGCCATCGATCGTGTTTCGGTCGGTGGCGACGACCGGTTGCCACGAACGGAAGATGAGCAGGAGCAGTTTACGCTTGGTACAATCGCTGCCGATTGGAATAGCCGAGCATGGGAGGTCGCCTCGCGTTCCGACCGTTCGAAGGACGAATATGTCGAGGCTGAGCAAGACGCTCGAGCCGCAGCCCGGTTATTGCCCGATAATGGAAATGCGATCAACACGCTGGGTGTTGCACTCTATCGATCCGGCCATTGGCAGGAGGCGTTGGAATGTCTTGGCCGATCGCGGAAGCTCAACGCTGAGCGGTTCGGCAGTTCTCTGCCGGCCGATGTTGCGTTCCTGGCAATGGCGGAGCAGCAACTCGGCAGAACGGACAAGGCCAAAGGCTGGCTGGATCGACTTGAGAAGTTGCTGAGCGTCGAACCCTGGTCAAGTGACTCGGAGTCCAGGAGTTTGCTTCGGGAGGCGCGCCAGATCGTCACCGATTGAAGAATTACCGGCGGCAGGAAGACAGTCGACCGCAAGGGAAAATTCCGAGATTCATGCCCCCAAGCGATCATCCTTGATGAAGAAAGTGTGAAAACGTCAACGCGAAGGTCGACTTGCCCAAAAAAGGTCGATCGGGACCAACTGCTCGCGCCAGATGGCGTCAACATTCGTCAAGTGGTCGGCCGGGTCACTCGTGAACGCCAGCAGACTGAACAGATCATCCTTATTCTTCTCTTCCCAGAGCCACGGTTCGCTTGGATTCCGTCGTACGTCAAGTGTTTTCACGAGGTTGCCGCCACGCTCGTCGCCCGAATCATTGACGGAAAACGTCGTCAGCCAAATACGGCCTTCAAGCGACTCCAGGAAACGACGTCTTTCTTGCCCGGGGATTCCGCATACAACCGCACGTGGAATTTGCGGATGCGAGCTGCCGTCGCAATCTTGTTCCCGGGTCCTTTCGGTGATGGGGCAAAGGGTGGTGCGGAGCGGGAACGTCGATTCCGGGATACGTCCAATTGCCCGGTTCACGTGCCAAGACGATCGCAACATCAAGACCGGTTCGAAGCGAGGATGGGAGGTGGCAGGCTTCAGTGATCTGCGGGGGCCGGTTGGAGCGCAAGCCAGGCTTGCATTTGATAACTGCAAGCGCACTTCGAGGATCCGTCGGGGACGAGTACCAGTCCACCGGCAGGTATAGCATTGAACCAGCAGCTGGTTCGAATTCCCCCGAAATTCTCCGTGCCTTCATCACGCGTGAGATCCAGGTAGCCGAGCGTGGCCGATCGAAACACCATCAGGTGTTTGCCGGCTGCAATCTGGCCACAACCATAGGAACGCTGAAACTGCCAGGGAACGTCCTTGCCGTCCATCAGGTCCCAAGCTCCGCCTTCCGAGTAGATCACGTTGTCATTAATGATCGGCCGCGTCCGGTACTCGGCGTCTTGATCCCATCTCCGAATACCGGTTTGCGTATCAAAGGCTGCCATTCTGCCTCCGACTTCCGTAGGCAAACGGAAAAACTTGTGTTTCACCGCCTGAAAGTACATCAGCAACGTCCGATGACGCCGGCTGACGGCCAACTGAGTTCCGAAGATGTTCTCGCCATTTCTCCATTCTTCGGATCCGGTTCGCGCGTTGAGCGCCAGGAGTTGGCCGCCCGGATGTTTCCCCGGTTCGAGCAGTGGCCGATGTTTGCCGTCGGGTTCCGGAGAATCGATACGATCGGCGAGCGAAATCACTCGGTCGATCAGATACACTCGGCCTCCGGCGATTGCAATCGCGTTATTTCGCACCGATTGAAGCGGTTCATACTTCCATAACAGGTCGCCCGATTCGGCGTCGAGGGCGAACAGCAAGTTCGACTCGTTTCGCAAGCGAATATCCGCGTAACGTGGGCTCACGCGATGCGCGTCATTCAGTACGGTGCCGAAGAGAATCCCGTCGGCGTAAGCGACGTACCCCCAGTTCCTGTCCTTCGCTGCGACATCAACGGGCGTCTGGAACTCGGCCAACTTCTTCCCGGTAGCCAGGTCGATCTTAAGGCAGTGGTTTCCTGTCCGTACAAAGGCTGCTTCGGCACTCAGGCAGAAGTTGCTTCCCGTGTCACCGACTCCAACGTCATGATGAACACCATCCCAATCGGAGAGCAGATTCGGCAGCGGATACGTCCAGAGACTCGATCCGTTATACGCGTCGAGGCAGCAGATCCCATGAACGCCTTCGACAACCAGGTAACCGCGACTGAATAGTGGGGCCGGTCCCTGAGCATGTCGATCAGGAATCTCCAAGACGCCGTCACGATACCAGGCCGTTTCGAGCGGGCCTCGGACACGAGCATCGTCCGAACAAAGCGTGTTGGCAGCGCCTCCATTTTGATGTGTCCATTGACCGGCGCCGGGCAAGTCGCCTCGTCGCCTGATGTTGATCGTCCCCGGCCGTCCGGAACAGACGACACCGCCGTACGGCCGTACGAGCCGTTGCGATTCCTCGGTGTCGTTCCTGCCCGATACACCGCGTAATTGCGTTGATGAAATGACCAGGTTGGCAACGTTTCGGGGATACGGCGAGTGGGACGGGTCGCCGACGTGCAGGGTCACTCGAGTGCCGTAGAGCTTGTAGCGAGCCAGCATGTTTCTCGCTTGTTCGATTTGCCGACCGTCCGCGCTGATCCCAATGATATGAAGGTTCGATCGCATGGCCAACTCGCGAGCCAGTTGCCCGTCACCGCATCCAAGGTCGATGCAAATGCCACGAGTCACTCCGCTGGCTCGGAGGATCTCGTCGGCGATTCGGCCGGCGTTCCAGGGCTCTTTCTTCGACCCTTGAGGGGTGACGGTCGATTCGTTACGACCTGAGCCGTTCTTTGCCCCGTCGCTGACCGTGGCGTCACTGTTCGATCGGCTGTCATCGCTCGCTGGGCTGTCACCGGAAGGGCCGGCGTCGGCAGACGGATGGGTTTTCGGTGTCTGCTCGGACCTCGATTCTTCGGGGCCGAAGCAATAGAGCGTGCCGGTGGTGGTCGAGACGAGGAGATGTCCCTCGGCGGAAGCGAGGCCGAGCGCCGTTCCATCCACCAGATGACTCCACACGCGCCGCTTTGACTCAAGGTCGACGGCGGTTACTCGCCCGGCACTGCCGCAGACGACGGTCGGGCCCGCGGCAATAAGCTCAAATTCCCTCTGCATCGTGGTCGGGGAAAAATCGGCCGCTCGACCGCCCAGTGCTTCGACGGCCGGGCGCGATTGCGAAAGTGTCCGTTCGAGCGACGTCTGTTTGGCCACTTCCGGCGCCGACGCTCGAAAGCGAATGGTCGTTTCATAAAGGCCGGAAATCGCAGGCAACTCTCGGGCGACCTGTTCAGCCCTTTCTTCGTCGACAGGCAGCCCGAGACGTACGTTGGCCCTCTTCTTCAATCCCCGGTACGTGATCGCCTTTCCTTTTCGGTCGACGGCATCAAGTTCGGCCCACTGATAAACGGTCAACGATTCGCCGCTGATTCGCGCCACGCCATCGGGCAGAACCGTGAAGACGCCGCGACCGGCCCGGGCATTCAATTTGCCATCCACCTGATCCAGAAAGCAACCGCCGTTAACGAGAAACCGGGGGGTTGCCATGACGCGCGTGCCGCCCATCGAGCCGTTTTCCTGAAGAAGGTAATACTGCAAGGCGCCCGACGTGCGGTCGAACGCCGCGGGGACCGATCGACCGTTGGGCACAAAAAGCTGCGTGTCGGTCGCCAGCAGATATCCTTGGGGCGAGATACCGCTGAGCGCCTCGGCTCCCGGATGTGGCTGCGGCATCAGCAGTTTTCCCGATTTGTCATTCCGCCAAAGCACCTTGCCTTCCTCGCACGAGAGAGCGCAAAGAGTGACTCCATCACTCGGCCAGATGCCTGCCGAATAATAGACCGCACCGCCGAAGACAACGGGTCCTCCTCGGGCCGGCCAACGCGAGATCATGCGGCCGTTGCCCATGCACTTTCGGGACTCTCGAACACCTTGGTGTTTCCAGATTAGTCGGCCGTCGGCCGTATGAAGACAGTACAGACACCCGTCGTCGCTGACGATGAATAGCCGGTCCCGCCACGCAGCAGGGGCAAATCGGATCGGGCCGCCGGCAAAGAACCGCCACTTCCGTTCACCGGTCGCCATGTCGATTGCCTGAATGGTGTCGTTTGCCGACGATCCGATCAGGCAAAGCCCATTCACAATAATCGGCTGATTAACCAGATCGTAGTTGATGCGACTGGTGCTGGGCCACGCCGGTGCGGGCGGCGCCGTCGCCTGCTGGACCCACAGCAGATTGAGTTGCGGCGCCAGTCGGTCGGACGTGTAACCGGACCGTCGAGCGTCGGCTCGATACATGGGCCAATCGGAAGCAAACGCAGAACCGGCACACATGAATACAATCCAGAGCCAAGTCGTTCGCCGCCCTGTCGTACTGCGTGACATTCGGTGATCCTCCGTTGAATTGATCCGACGGTATGGCGACCATTATGTCAGGTCGGAAAGCCGGGGAAAACAGGACACGAAAGACCAGACGCGAAGACCGACCAACGCAAGTTGAGGCGGCTCGCCCGCACTACGCAGCAGGCAATTACGGCGTAGAGGGCGTTGCTCGGCTCCATGATTCAGCGTCATTGCCCGATTGCGTCCGATGTGTTCTTCGCGGAGATTCTCCGGCCTCGTGATCGTTCATCGCACATTTCCTCGTCAGGACCCATTAGAATGGGACCATCCGTTCGACATGAAGCACTCAGAATGGAGATGCGAGCATGATAAGAGGTGGAACGAATGTGTCGATCCGGCGGGCGTGGCCGTTCCTATGTGTGTTCGCCTGGGCGGGGATGATCGGCCCATGTACATTGATGGTTGCTGCGCCTCCGGCAGTCGCCCCGTTTTCGTCGGCAAAGGCCAGAGAGCTCCAAGAATCTTGGGCCAGGCACTTGGGCAGGCCGGCGAGTTTCGAGAATTCGCTCGGCATGAAATTCATGCTGATCCCACCCGGCAAATTCATCATGGGGAGCCCAAAAGACGAAGAATGGCATCAAGCCGCAGAAGTTCAGCACGCTGTTTCGATCACGGGTCCATTTTATATGGGCGCAACGGAAGTCACTCAGAAACAGTGGTCGGCGCTCATGGGCAAGAACCCTAGCTTCTTTACGGGCGACGATCTTCCCGTCGAGACGGTGACGTGGCTGCAAGTTGAGGAATTCTGTCGCAAGTTGTCGGCGCGAGAAGGCCGACGGTACCGGCTGCCTGGCGAAGCACAGTGGGAATTCGCCTGTCGCGCGGGAACCACGACTCCATTCCATACGGGCAAGTCCATTACGCCCGACCAGGCCAACTATGATGGCAACAAGACGTATGCGGGCGGTCCCAGAGGACCGTTTCGTGAGACGACGGTGGCGGCCGGAAGCCTGCCGGCGAATGCGTGGGGATTACACGAAATGCACGGCAATGTCTGGGAATGGTGTCAGGACTGGTACGCTCCGTATCCGGACGGCGACGCTTCAGATCCCACGGGGCCTGCGGATGGGACTCGACGCGTTTTTCGAGGTGGTTGCTGGATCAACTTCCCCGCCGTCTGTCGCTCGGCAAATCGTGCGAAGGTGAAGCCGGTGAGTTGGAACTTCCACCTGGGGTTTCGAGTGATTTGCGAAATCGATTCTGAACGCGCGACGCCAAAGGAAGGACAATAAGGGTCGGGAAGTGTCCGGGGGATGATCGGGAGTCTACGGGCAACGCGTCTCTCGCGGCCCGGCGGTGTGACTCATTTTGCACAGGCAGCGTTTTTGCCGGTCAACCGATCCCGGTTCTGGAAACCGTCAACACTGGCTACTTGCCCAATCGGCGTTCACCGGTCGGACTTCGGACGAACATCGACACAGGCCAGCTTTCCCAGGTTGCTCCGAGCGAAGATACGGCCGTTGGCCAATACGGGCATGACCCAACATCGCTCATCATGAATGCCGGCCCGGGCCAACTCGTGATAGCCGCCCGGATCGGCGCTGGCGATAACCAGGTCACCTTCTTCGTCCAGAACGATCAGCTTGTTGTCCGCGATCATGAGCGTGCCGTATTTCGCAAAACTCGGTTCGCTCCACCTCAGATCGCCGTGATGCAAATCGAAGCACATCAGCTGACCGCCCGATTTTTCGCTGACGCAATAAACATGTCCGTTGTATACCACTGCGCTGTTCATTTTCGTTTCGAGTTCCTGGTTGAGCCATACTTCTTGGGGCTCGTTGGTCCCGATATGAAACACGGCGCCGCGTGCGCTACGGCCTCCATAACCACTGGAAATGAAGAGTTGGTCGTCGACCACCGTTGGTGTCGAGGCATTGCAGTCGTAGTAGGTCCTCCAATCGATGCGCCACAATTCTCTGCCCGAATCGAGTGCGAGTGCCACCATGGCCCGTGCCTTGAAGACGAGCACTGCATTTTCGCCTTTCCAGTGAAAAGGAATGGGAGTGGCATAGCCGGCCAAATCATCACCCGCCCCCCAGATCTTGCGACCGGTAGCCTGCTCCATCGCAACCGTCGAGTTTCCGTCAGCTCCCGTGTCGATGATGACCAGGCCGTTGCTGACTAGAGGTGAGCCGGCATACTTCCAACTGGAAAACCGGCCACCGAAGTCATCAATCAGATGCTTCTTCCAGAGGAGTCGACCGCTGGCCGCATCCAGGCAGTGGACCTGGCCCAGGTATCCGAGCGTAAAGACACGCGATCCGGCAATGGTCGGGGTCGACGCCGTACCGCCTTCGAATTGTCGCGCATCGAATTTTGACGAATAGGCGAATTTCCAGACGACCGATCCCGTTTCCGTGTCAAGGCAACGGACGACATCCTCGTCCCGATCCTTGATACTACCCATCGTCACCAGTCGATTTCCTTGCACGACGACGCTCGACACACCCACTCCAACGTTCGCTCGCCATGGAATTCTCGGTCCGCCAGCGGGCCAATTCGCCGACCAGCCTCGCTCTCGCGAAACACCATCGTTGCCCGGCCCGCGAAAAAACGTCCAGTCATCTGCGCCGGCATTTCCACTGGCCACACACGCCCAGATAGCCGCCGCAACAACGAACGCCAGGTCGAGGATCCGCGTGCAAGGCCCCATTGAAGAATCAGCCACTGTGTTGTGCCTCGTTCGCGTCGAGTCATTTCGTGATCATCCCGGACGCTCCAAACGCCGAGCTTCCGGTCGAACCATCACTTGGTCTCTACAAATCTACCATGTCGACCACAGCGCGTGTTAATGGACGCCTCCAGACTCTCCTTTTCAATCGCGCGAAAACACCCGGCGCCGAACACGTGTCGACGTGCACCCGGTTAGACAAAACTGGAAGCGGGTCTCGTTAGTGTAAAGGGGTCAGGAGTCAATTGTGCGAAGCACCCTACGGGCCGTTCCGGCAATT
>CAYNDU010000116.1:0-11899 GCA_964395615.1 uncultured Pirellulaceae bacterium
ACGCGATTCCCGGTAGGTTCCATCGCCGGAGATCGAGCATTCAGGCGCAAACGACGGCGAACGAGTGGGAATGAACTACTTCTTGAGCGCCGAGTCGGTCTCTGACTTCACGGGGGCAGGCTCTTTGGTCGGCGTTTCTTCTTGGCGTATCTTATCACGCGGATCGCCGCCAGGAAACTGTAGTTTCGGTTCCTCGGGTTCTTCCGGCATGAGGATCTTCAGCTTGAAGTCCTCCGGGAATTCCTCATCCAGTTGGTCCAGGACCAGCCGGTAACGCATGATGACTTCCTTCAGGTCTTCGCCCATCACATCCTGGACCAGCTGAGGATACTTCTTGAAGATCTTGTCCCATTCATCCCATGCCGCCTCGTAGAGCTTGCGCGCTTTATCAGGGTTGGCTTTCTTGGCCTCCTGATCGCCGAGTCGCATCAATCGCCGAGCGTCGGCGGTTGTCTTCGATGACTCGACTTCCGAGCGAGTCGCCCAATACTCGTAATTGACGATGCCACGGTAGGCTGACACCCGGTCGGACATCACGTTTGCTTCTCCAGACTGGCGAGCAAAATACCGGCCCTTGGCCCGTAAGTTATCGGGCAGTGCGTCCGCAACATCCATGTCAGTGACGGTCAGTGTTGCCTGAGCCGATTGCAGTGCTTCGACGTCCTCGGCAGACATTTCCTGGATCTTCTTGTCGCCATAGAAGATCTTCTCCTCCAAGGGAGAAAGGGTCTTTCGCCGTTTCTTGCGGATCACTTCTCTGAGCCCTGGCTCGAGCGCCTCGAGCCGAGCTCGCATCCGCTGTTCTTGCTCGCGCAACGCATCGAGGCTTGTGAGTCGAATCGTGTGCCCGTACGTCGTTGGCACGTCAATATCGCCGAAATCGCTCCATTCGCGGCCCGCTCGCCGCCAGGCATTGCGAGTCTTTTCCCCCGGTATGATCTCGCCGGTAATCGCATCCGCGTGATTGATCAGCGCCATCGACGGATCAGAATAAAAGATGATCGAGCTTCGCCGTTTTCCCGTCAAACCTTCCTCATTCACATCGATTCGCATCCAGGTAACCGGTACGCCTTTGTCTACGACCGCCGCGGATTGTTTGTACCAAAGGTAGGCGACGAGCCAGTTATCGGGTTTGCCGTTCGGCCCCCGAGCGTTATCGACATTTACGTAATCGGCCATCGAATTGTGAAAATCGGTGTCGTTCCGGAACATCTCGCGAAACTGGACTTTCTCGTCCGATTGCCCGATCTTGTGCCCTGTGAACCACCCCAGGTTCCAAAACAACCGCGGGTTTCGCTGGTTGTACTTGGTGCCTTCAATAAGGAAATCGAGCCCCTTCTTTACCCAGTGGTAACGGTGGCGATAGTTGTCGAATTCAGAGGAGACGTTGTAGGCCAGGTTGTGAGCCTGAAACTCCCAGACGGAAATGTAGTTCGGCTGCAGCTTGGCGATTTGATTCAGAGTCGCAGAAAGCTTATCCCAGCTCTCCTTCTTCTTGTAGCCGTTCGCCTTGTTCCATAGGACGGCCGTCGCGTAACCTCTCAGGCCCAGCGTTGCCATCTTCATGGTCTCGCTGGCTGGATCGATCTCGCCCAGTTCCGCTTGTGATAACCCGTAGTCGGTGCGCAGCCGGGCTAGAACACCGCCCGGTGATCCACCGCCGGCTGAAGAGCGGGTTGCCGGCTGCCCGAGCAGATAGATAGGCAAGAGCAGCAACACGATTGCCGAGCCGTAGATGACTTTGCGAATAAATGAAGCGTTCTGGGTCATGCGGCAATTTCTCGTGTCTTGAGGAAGAAGTAGCCTACGATCACCAGGGCCGTGACGTAGATCAGGGTCGTCAGACACTGCCTGGCCAGCAGATCGCCGTAGAAATTGAAGTTATACGCTACGTACTCGGTGGCTCGGCCAAGTTTCGAGAAATCGGGAAGCACGGCCGCCAATGAGTTCATAATGGTCAACAGCACATAGTCGATCGCCTTGACAATTTTGACCCCGAAATCACCGGTACCAAATTCCAGTGGTTTGACCACGTTGTCCTGTCGAACCATCCGAATCATCGACTCCAACGGCCCTCCGCCGTAGGCCTCACCCGACCAGAGCGACAATACAAAGTCGCGAAAATTCCCCAGTACGACCGTCCCCAACGTCGCCAGGATGGCGATCGGAGTGCTGAGGAACGTGCTGAAGGTCACGCCCAGACAAACGACCACAATCATCTGGAGCCAAATGCCGATGTAGGCCTTGATGAAATTCCATGCGAATGACGCGTCCTTCCCTTCGATGTAGACATCGGCTCGAGCCATTCCGAAGTACTGAGCCGGATCGTCGCATTGGACCCAGATTTCTAATTGGCCATCGTGAATCAAATCATCCAGCAGATCGATTTCCCGACCCGTCGTGCCGTCCGCTCCGACCGGACGCAGTTTCCGCGGAATCAGCACGTGTTGTGTCTCGTATTCCTGAGATTCGAAACTGATCGGTTCGCACTGAAGCGGTTTGCGAGGATTGGTGCTGCTGACCGTGATGATTCCCCGCACACCTTCTTCGATGTTCCCCTTGTATGTGCGGAAAACACTCAGTGTCATCGCCAGCGGTAGATATTCTGTCTCCGTCTCGTCGGACGCATCGGAGATCTTCAGGAAGTTCTGTTCCGTGATGTCCTCAAACGTCCAAATTGCAGCCGCCATGGTGCGGCCCTCAATGTACGTGCGATAGCCCCACTCCTTGCCGACGCTGATTCCCTTCTGCGTCGGATTGCCGTCTCGGTCCAGGAAGTGGAGTTTTCCATACATGGGAACGCGAGCCTGCAGAACGCCCTTGGGAGGGCCGACGGTGATTTCAGTCGGCGCCGAATCGCCCGAAGCCTCAGAAGCCGTGATTTCGTGCCAATGCCCCATGGTCTTGTCGGTCTTGCCCCAACCATCGCGGTAGATCGTCACGCTGTGATGATGATGCGAGTTGGTGGTCGTCGTGCCCTCCCAACCGGGTGATTCTTCCGTGTCGTTCTCCGGTTCCATCTCAACCAGATTATCTGCGTTCGCGCCGTGTTCATGGTCGATGCCGCGAACGACAAACATGTAACTCATAAAGCACATAACGACTAACAGCGTCGAGATAACGATCGAGAAACCGAGCACACGCCCCAGTACGATCTCACCCGCCCTGACCGGCTTGGTCACCACCGTAAAAATCGTCTTTCGTTTGACATCGGCGGGAATGCTGAAAGTGGCCAGGAACAAGGCCAGGGCGACGACCAGGAAATTCGTTGTTCCAAGGACAAAACTCAGGTAGATGTGCGCCGGGTTGTCGCTTTTTGTGTCCAGAAACCAGCCGCCAAACAACAAGATGACGGCAAAGATCCCGAACGCAATCAGTACACGACGTCGAATGGCCTCCTGGACGGTGATGCGAGTCAGCGCGATCACTCGGCGCGGGGAGATCGCAGGCCAATCGCGAGAGACGGCCGTGCCAATAACCTGAGCTACCTTGTAGAATCCTTCCACGGGCCCCCGGCGAATGACCGCGACCAGGTATGCCGCGAATACGGCCAGACCGATGAGAACGGGCACCGCAATGAGGAAGAACTGGGCAGCCGTACCAAACCACTGTCCAAAGGATACGAGTTCGTCCGAGCGAATTTCCATGGCGTTACAGCAGTGCCTTCATCTGTTGAGTCAGGTTTGTGAGATGCGTGTTGCAATCATCGGTCGCTCGCCAGCGTTCTTTCGGCCCTGAATCGGCCAACGGACTGAATTGCTCCCGGGCCGTCCGGCACCGCGCCGATTTGGTTATGCCGTCGGTTTCCTCTGCTCCTGGGCTCTCCGACCTGGACGTTCTTCGCTTTCGCGTACAATACCCAGGAAGAGATCTTCGAGCGTGCTTGTCGGGTGCTCCACCGACAACAGCTCGCCCCCATGTTTCGCGATCACCTTCCGGACCTCGTCCTCAGCCTCCGGGCTCAAGCCCTTTGCACGAAACTGGGTCTCGTCCTGAACCGTCAGCAACGTGTCGATACGACCCAGTTCTTTCAATTCGCCCTGATGCAGAATCGCAATCCGGTCGCAGATATCCTGAATGTCGGGCAAGAGGTGGCTGCAGAGCAAGACCGTCTTGCCTTCATCCCGCAAGTGCAGGATCAGGTCCTTCATTTCGCGGGTCCCGATCGGATCGAGTCCCGTCGTCGGCTCGTCCAATAGGATCAGCTCCGGGTCGTTGATCAAGGCCTGAGCCAGACCGATTCGACGCGTCATTCCCTTGGAATACTCTTTCAGCTGCCGACGTCTGGCCCAATCCAGTTTCACCATCTTGATCAGTGAATCGATGCGCTCCCGCCGAACGCTTGCGGACATGTTGAACAAACGCCCATAGAAGTCGAGCGTTTCTTCTGCGTTGAGGAATTTATACAGGTAGGATTCTTCAGGCAAATACCCGATCCGCTCGTTCTTACCGACATCCGATGCGTCCTTGTCAAAGACCAACGCCCGACCGCTCGTCGGAAACAGGAGACCAAGCAGCAGTTTGATCGTGGTCGTCTTGCCCGACCCATTCGGCCCCAGGAGCCCAAAGATCTCGCCCTGTCGCACCTCTAAATCGAGTGCCTTCAACGCTCGAACCTTCTGCCGACCCCAGAAATCCCGATAGACCTTCGTCAGGTTTTGCGTCTCAATCACCACCTCGCTCGCGCTGCCCGCATCGGCAGGTGCCCCGCTATCGGCTATCATTTCACTACTCATTAGGAATTTCTCGTGATCGAATTCATGAACGGAGAACGACGCAAACCGGGAACAGGCCAACAAACCGCACGTGCAAGGGCTGAACGCCAATCGGTTGACGTGGGCCCGCCAGGTCGGTTAAGCGGGGCAGACCCGCCGAAAAACAAGCAAAGATGGTCGAATCGACGGCGCGCGTCGTGTCGTCTATTGTGTACGATCGAGCCAGACGATCGGTTCGGCCGTTTTCCCCTGCCGTGGCCGCCGACTCGCAAAAACCGAGCCGATTGCGAAGAGTCCTGGGACTTGTAGTATAAATGGGTGCCCTGGTTGAGCCAATGTCCGAACCCCCCCCTGCCCGACAACAGGACGCGTCCGCCCGAGAATTCCTCTACGATCGTATCAACTACGAGCGGACGCGGTCGGTCCCGTACCGCTCGCGCCGGTTCAAACTGGATCGGATGCGAAGTCTGCTCGAACGACTCGGGCATCCCGAACGGGCGTTTCCCGCTGTGCATATCGCCGGAACGAAGGGAAAGGGCTCGACCGCCAACATGGTGGCCTCCATGCTCCATGCTGCCGGGCACCGGACCGGCCTGTACACGTCGCCACACCTGTCTCAGATCGAGGAACGCTTCATCGTCAATCAGTCGGCCTGCCGTCCCGAGCAGCTGACGCGGTTGTTGGCGGAAATCCGACCGATCGTTCTGGAAATGGACGATCAACAACAGGACTCGGGCGGCGGACCGACCTATTTCGAAATGGCGACGGCAACCGCTTTTTTGTTTTTTCAGCGACAGGAGGTGGATGTGGCCGTGATCGAGGTCGGGCTGGGGGGCCGCCTGGATTCCACGAACGTCTGTCACCCGATCGTTTCGGTGATCACGAGTATCAGTCTTGACCATACCCGTCAGCTTGGATCTACCTTGGCTGCCATCGCGGCAGAAAAGGCAGGCATCATCAAACCGGGTGTACCGGTGATCACCGGAGTACGTCACTCCGAGCCGCTTGATGTCATCCGCCGGGTGGCCGGAGATGGACAGGCGCCGATCGCCGTACTGGGCAGAGATTTCGATTTTGACTACCATCCGCGCCCGAACGTCCAATCACCTGTCGATCCGCGACAGCGGCCCATAACGAGCTCGCTCGATTTTCGCCTCCCGCTCGACGGTTCCGAGGTAGATCTTCGGGAGGTAGAGCTTCGGCTTCTCGGGCGGCACCAGGCGGCAAACGCGGCCGTTGCGCTGGCGACGGTTCACCGGTTGGAGCGGCAGGGGTGGTCGATGCCCAATCGTGCCGTTCGAGAGGGGCTGGCGCTGGCCCGATGCCCGGCACGAGTCGAATGCGTCGCTACCGATCCGGTGACGATTCTCGATGCGGCTCACAATGTGGCATCCATCCAGGCGCTTGTCGATACACTTGATACGCACTTTCCACGTCACGGCGGAGTTCTTCTTTTTGCCACGAGTATCGACAAGAAAGCTCGCGAGATGCTTCGGCTGCTGTTGCCCCGATTCGATCACGTGATCCTGACGCGATACCTGAACAATCCGCGTGCGGTCGATCCGCTTCAATTGCTGTCGTGGAGCAAGGAGACGCGATCCCAAATGGCGTTGGAACACTGCCACCTCTATTCCGCTCCGGACCCGACCGATGCGTGGCGCAACGCTCAATCACTCGCCACGCCCCAATCGTTGCTAGTGGTTACCGGGTCGTTCTTTCTGGCGTCAGAGATTCGAGAGCAGTTGCCGGTCGAGTCGGCTCCCACCGTGGGGTGAAGCTGGTTAACGGAATCGTGGTTCTAGCTGGCCGGTGCGAGCTGGGAAAGTAGATACTTCACCGCGAGATCGAGCTGAGCATCGTCCAGCTCAGGCCGCTGGTCGCCCGCCTCCTCCGCTCCCTGATCGCTCGGCAAAACGTCACGGGCTCCCCGCTGCTCGTAACGGCTCCGGTACTGCTCATCGGTCAGCTTGAATTCGAAATCGGCCGAAGGGCGAACACCCCAGATATCCTCTTCCTTGGCCGACTTGTGGCGATGGATGTTCTGCCCGCTTGGCCGCCAGTAGGTGGCCGTTGTCAGTTTCAAAGCACTGGTCTCCTCCAACATAATGACGTTTTGTACGGTCCCCTTGCCCCATGAACGTTCGCCGACGACCACCGCCCGTTCGTGGTCCTGCAGGCAAGCTGCGACGATTTCCGCGGCGCTCGCCGAAAACCGGTCAACCATTACCACCATCGGAATTCTTGCATCGATCACGGTGCTGCTTCTTCCGGCTTTAACGACGCTCTCTATTTGGCCCCCTCGACCGCGCACACTCACAATCGTCCCCTCGTCGATCAGCATGTCGCATGTGTCGACGCCCGCGTCAAGAAGACCGCCGGGGTTGCCTCGCAAATCCAGAATCAGCGCCTGCATCGTCTCCTCTTGATGCTCCAGAACTGGTCGCAACTCCTCGACCGTTCGTTCACCGAAAGTGGTTAAACGAATGTAGGTGATTTCGGGATGCTCGGACAGAAAGTAATTCCATTCGCCGTTGGTCTCCAGCGTATCGCCCAGGACAGATCGAGTGTGGATCAGTTGCCGTTCCACTTCAAGTCGCTTTTGATCTTGCTCACCGGGGTGCTGGATGACGAGTGAGACTTTAGTGCCGGCCGGCCCCTTGATGTTCTTGATTGCCGCACGCACGTCCATGCTCGCCGTAGACAAACCCTCAATTTCTCGAATGAGGTCGCCGGCTCGCATTCCCGCCTGGTGCGCAGGACTGTTGTAAATTGGGCTCACAACTCGCAGTTCCGGAACTTCCGGGGGGCCTTCCACGAGGACTCCAATTCCCACGAATTCCTGGTCGATGGTCTGCTGAAACCGCTCAAAATCCTCAGCCGTGATGAAATCCGAGTATTCGTCAAGCTGGTTGACCATACCCCGCATCGCGTTTTCATACAGGGCGCGTGACTCCACCGGTTCGACATACCGGTTTTCAATGATGTCCATCGCATGCGTCAGCATTTCGGCGTAACGATTGTGTGTCGCCTTGGCATAGCAAACCAGCGAAACGAACATGCAGATCAGAATCGTCACCGTATTGCGAATCGGCATTCCTATCTCCCCATCATTGGGTGCTGCTCGATCGCCGAGCGTGCTGGGAAAGGAGCGGTGAGCGTTTTCACCAACCGGCAGTATACCTGCAGACGAGAAAGACCACAGCGCCGCACGGACACTGTTTCTCTCTGGTTGCCCGCGTGGCCCTGCGATGCACGTGGCTCGCCAAACGTACCGGCGACCCAACCAGACCGACTTACATGCCGAGAAAAGGCACAGGGACCAGAAACGCATGTTGTTCGAACATGCTCCAGACTCCATACCAGGAAGTGTACCGAGTCAAGAACACGGCCAGCAAATAGAATCCGATCACCGGAATCGCCGCCAGCATGGAGGTGCCACACAGGCCGCGTCTAAGCCATTTCCAACGATCCGTCCTCGGTCGGCTACATCGGTAGACGGCCCATCCGGTGATCAATCGCGCCGGGAGCATGAAGACCACAAACACCAGGCTCGGCAAGAGGGCAACTTCGCGGGGCGTTAGCTCAATTTTCAAAAGATAAAGTGGTAAAGCGAACAAGAGCGTCAAGAAAAGAGCTGCCCATGCGGCCAATGGCGCCCGGAAAAACCCGCGAACGACGTTCCGCCAACGGAAGAGGTCCCGCCAGTTCCCGCTGGCGGCAAAACGAAGTTGAAGGAACGGCAAATGCAGGACCACAAGCCCCAAAGTGAGTGAGCCGAGCAAGCCCGATATCACGGCCGGCCCGGCCTCCAGTGTCGTGGCCCCGATGAATAGCAGGATCGGCACGGTCAGCCAGATCATGGCGCCAAGGAACCCGCGCCAACCGAGCCAGAACAGGTAGGGCAAGTGCAGTGAACCCACGAACTGCCATAGCGCGTCGCGCGCCGCGGAATACTGTCCGCGACCGCCCATCCATCGAACGAACCGGACGGGTGCCGGCCACAGAAAATGGCGCAGCCGCCCGCCCCGATTCCAGGCCCACACCACGTGCAACGCCACGACCACGGTGACGACGCAAAGCGCGATTCGCCAATTCAACGTCTTGTCACTAGTTGGATCCACCAATTGGGCCGAGTACCACATACTCGAAATGAACCGCACGGGCAGGAAACTGATCCAGGTGCCGGCGACGATGCTGCCGAGTCGCCTTGCCTGAGAGAAACCGATGAGTCCGTCGCGCAATCTCCCCGATCGGGCAACTCGGCCGCCCGCCTCGAGTAAATATCCCAAGCTGAGCAATTGAAGCACCGGGATCGTCGCCATCAGGGCGAGCCCAACGAGCAGGCTGGCGAGCCCGAACAACCAGGACAGAATCGCGACCGGCACCGAAACCCATCGTCTCGCACGACTTCGCGACCGTTCGATTGAGTTTTCACGATCGCCACCGATCGCCATCACTCCGTCGTTACCCACCTCTGACGACTCGGAGCCTGGATGCAGGCTTTCGCCGGCATCGGCTGTTGGGAATTCAGAGGACTCGATACTCGCCATGGTCGCACCTGCTCATGTTGGTCGTCAGCTCGGCGACACTCGAGGATTAACCATCGAACGGTCGCTCGTTCCAGTCTTGCCGTCTAATCGAAACCAAAACCAGGGAACCCGGGTATCATTCTCAGACGCGGCCGAGTTGTCGGCTGGATGGCTAATGGACGATACCCTGGTGCGGGGTCGCCCTGTTTCAAATCCGCGAGTTTTTCCGACGAGTCCACCCTCAATCCGTTGTCATGCCGGAGCGTCCGATTATGTGGAAACGACACCTTCTCTTCCTGGTCGTCGCCCTGGGGGGCCTTTCGGTCGTCGTAGGCGGTCTGCTGTTGCCGCCGGTGCCACCTCAGGCCCCAGCCGCCGCTACCTGGAAATCCCTGGACGGCGGTCAACGCGTCGTGAATCGAATCGACCTGCGGTTTCATCAATGGTGGCAAGAAAAGGGCCTGAGGCCGGCCGGGAAAGCCGACTCGCTAACCGTCATTCGTCGAGTTTCCCTGGGGCTCACCGGTACCATTCCCTCGCTCGAAGAACTTCGCCTGTTGGAGTCGATCAACGAAAACGAAAAGGTGGACTGGTGGGTTAGCTACCTGTTGAAAGACCGGCGTTCGGCCGAGTACATCGCCGAGCGACTCGCGCGGTCCTTCGTGGGAACGGAAAACGGACCGTTCATTCTCTACCGGCGACGGCGATTCGTCCGTTGGCTGGCGGACCAACTGGCCGCCAATCGGCCTTACGATCAGGTCGCGCTTGACCTGATAAGCGGAGAAGGAATCTGGACCGATACTCCGGCGGTCAATTTCCTGACAGTAACGGTGAGCGACGATAACCAGGGCCGCCCCGACCCGGTTCGATTGGCCGGTCGGACAGCACGCGCCTTCCTGGGGATGCGAATCGACTGCCTCCAGTGCCACGACGATCCGATGAGCATGGTGGAATTGGGACCTGCCGACGATCCTCGCGACGGCCTGCAATCGGATTTTCATCAGCTGGCGGCATTCTATTCCGACGCCAAAATGTCGCTGCTCGGCCTTACCGATGAAGCGAGCGAATACAAGACGAAGTACTTGGGCGAGGACGAAGAGGAGGTGGTGCCGGAACGTGTGCCGTACCTGGCCGAGTTGCTGCCCGGCGCCGGTGTCAAACGCAGACGCCTTGCCCGTTGGGTGACCGATCCTCGTAACAAGCCGTTCGCTCGAGCGACGGTCAACCGCGTTTGGGCGCTGATGTTCGGCCGACCCCTGGTTACGCCCGTTGATGACATTCCTCTGTACGGGCCCTTTCCACCCGGATTGGACGCTTTGGCGGAAGACTTTGCCGCCCATCAGTTTGATCTTCATCGATTGATTCAATTGATTGCGGCTACCGAGGTGTTTCAACTCGACAGCCGGTCGACCGATTGGGTGATCACCGAGGCGCACGATCGGCATTTCGCCTCGTTTCCTCTTGTGCGGCTTCGCCCGGAGCAAGTGGCCGGCGCTCTGCTGCAAGCCTGCTCGCTCCGCACGATCAACGCCGAGGCCCACATCCTCGCCCAACTGATGCGGACGCTTCAGCAGAGTCAGTTTGTCCAGCGGTACGGCGACATGGGAGAGGATGAATTTGAAGATCGAGGTGGTACCGTGACTCAACGGCTCCTGCTGATGAACGGAAACCTGCTCAAAGAACGAACCAAAGAAAACTTGCTTCTGAACGCGGCCACTCGCGTGGCTGTCGTCTCTCCCAGTGATGAGAAAGCCGTCGAAGTCGTGTATCTGACGATCTTGACGCGGTTCCCGACCCCGCGAGAGAAAGTTCACTTCCGCAGACAACTTGCTCAGAGCTCTGGGGCCACTCGAAACCGGGCGATGGAGGACCTCTACTGGGTATTACTGAACGGTTCGGAATTCTCGTGGAACCACTGACGAGTACCTGCATTGCAGATCACGCGCTGAGAAACCAGCCACCTGTCGATCTGCTCTTCGAAACCGAGAACCCCAACGTCACAAAGAAAAACGCGGACTGGTCGACTGGATCGTGAGAGAATCCATGAGTCGGAGGATATGCCAACGATGACAAAAGACTCGAAACATGCCTGTGGACGAGCTGATCACGTCAATCGGCGCACGCTGCTCAAGGTCGGCTGTGGTGCAGCCGCCTGGCTGACACCCCTTTCTCGAGCACTGGCCCGACAGGCGGAACGAACGGCGCATCTGGGGCCCGCCAAGTCTGTCATTATCCTCTGGCTGCAGGGCGGCCCAAGTCAATTGGAGACGTTTGACCCCCATCCCGGGACCCGTATCGGCGGTCAGACTCGAGCGATCGGAACACGGGCCAAGGGAGTTCGCCTGGCCGCCGGCTTTGAACAGTTGGCCGATCAGATGGACCAGGTCGCACTCGTCCGCTCCGTCGTCAGCAAGGAGGCCGATCACGAGCGGGCGACCTATACCATGAAGACCGGTTTTCGTCCGAATCCCACGCTCGTCCACCCCGCACTCGGTGCCGTCGTATGCCACCAACTCAAGGATGACCTTGACATCCCGCGACACGTGTCCATTCTTCCCGGTCAGTGGCCCGCGCGAGGAGGGTACCTGGGCGATCAGTACGATGCGTTTAAGGTGCCCGACCCGGGCAGCCGGATCCCCGACGTCACGGCTCGCG
>CAYNDU010000117.1:0-11887 GCA_964395615.1 uncultured Pirellulaceae bacterium
TCCTATGTCAGCCCGGGGTGGCTTGAGGTCGTCCCTTCGGGACTGAAACACCGGCTTTCGAGATGTGCCCGTTGCACGTCCAAATCGCGAAAGCGCTCGCCCACCTGAACCAAGCGATCTTTCAGCTCCGGATAGGAACATGTGTCCCACAGGTCACGGCGAGCTCGTTCCGCTTCGGCGTCGGCCTGTTTGATCGCGTCGACGTGCTTTTCGTTTGAGGAATCGAACCGTATCACGTCTGGTCCTCCATTGGTTTGACGGGGACCACGTTTCAGCCGCTTCGGTCACGTTACGTCCCGACGACGATGACTGCCGATGATGCCCGCTCGTTCCCGACCCCATGGGCAGATGATGCAACAGGACATAGAATACGCCCCTTGGAATCGGGGCGAACGGGAAATATCACCAGCCTCCGACCTGCAGCTGACATGATTCAGGGGAAACACCGATGTTACGACCGAGTCGAATCTTGAGTAAATGGAGGCGCAACGAGCCGGTATTGGTCACGTCGCTTCAGCTGACCGACCCCACAGTTTTCGAAATGACCAGCTTGATGGGTTTTGACGGAATCTGGCTCGACCTGGAACACCATGCGGTGAGCGTGGAAACGGCTGGACGGTTGATGCGAGCCGCCCGGGTAGGCGTCTCGGATATTGTCGCCCGGCCGGCAAAGCAAGAGATGATGCGAATGGGCCGATTACTCGAATCAGGCGCACAGGGCATAATGTACCCGCGATGCGAATCGGCAGAGGAGGCAGCTGAGGTCGTGCGCTGGTCGAAATTCGCGCCGCTCGGGCAACGGGGATTCGACAGCGGCAATCCCGATAATCCGTACACGTTCGAGCCCATGACCGATTACCTTCGGGAAGCGAACCGCGAGACATTTGTCATCGTTCAACTGGAAAGCGCGCGAGCGGTGGACGCGGCGAGCCGGATCGCGGCCACCCCCGGAGTCGACGCGATCATGCTTGGACCGGCCGACTTTAGTATATTGAGCGGGTTCCCCGGTCAGTGGAATCACTCGAAGATCGACGAAAGTCTGGCGGCGATCGCACGGGCCGCCGGTGACGCGGGAATCCAGTGGGGTTGTCCGGTCGTCCGAACGGGCATGGCGGAGCAATTGTTGGAGATGGGCGCTCGGATCCTATTCAGCCAGGCCGACCTGCTCATGGTCAAAAACGGCATGCGCCGCCTTCAAGAGTCATTCGCTCCGCTCGGCTTCACATTCGACAACCAGTTGGATGACAAATCGAATGCCAAGACAACGGGTGAAGCGACATGAACCGGAGCCGACATTTGCTCGTCGTCGGAACCGGTTCGATTGGCGAGCGGCATGTGCGGTGTTTCCAGGCGACCGGGCGCGCGATCGTTGGTATCGTGGAACCGAATGACGCGCGGCGCGAATCGATGGAGGCTCGGTATCAACTGGAGCACGCATCAGCCGATCTCGAAACCGCGTTGAACGGGCAGGTGTCGTGGAATGCGGCCGTGATCTGCACGCCGGCCAATACTCATATCGGCATTGCTCGACGACTGGCCAGTCGCAAGATCCACTTGTTGATCGAAAAACCGCTCGGCACAGACGATAATGGGATCGCCGAATTGCAGGCGTGTGTCGATCGTCGGCGACTTTCCTGCGGCGTCGCCTACGTCTATCGCCACCATCCTGCTCTGGAGTCCATGCGGCAAGAACTCCTGTCCGAGCGATGGGGTGCTCCGGTCCAAATCGTTGCCACTTGCGGGCAACACTTTCCGACGTACCGACCGGCCTATCGTCAAATCTACTATGCCGACCGGCGCCAAGGTGGTGGGGCCGTCCAAGACGCGCTGACCCACGTCATCAATGCTGCCGAGTGGCTGGTCGGACCGGTCGAGCGTCTGGCGGCCGACACGGCTCACCAGGTTCTGCCCGGTGTCGAAGTCGAGGACACCGTGCATGTACTGACCAGGCACGGGTCGGTCATGGGCTGTTTCAGCCTGAACCAACACCAATCCCCCAACGAAGTGACACTGACCGTCGTTTGCCGGAAGGGAACGGTCCGATTTGAATTTCATCGACATCGTTGGCGATGGATGGTCGACCCCGACGCAGGGTGGACGGACGAATCGTTCCCACTCGGCGATCGGGATGATCTCTTTGTGCGTCAGGCCAGCGAGTTTCTCGATCGTCTCGACGACCATCGGACAATGCGTTGTCCCCTCGATGACGCTCACCAGACCTTGCGCGTCAACCGGGCCATCCTACGTTCCGCCGACTCAGCATGTTGGCAGGTGCCGTAAATGGACCAGTGCCCATGATGCGATTGACCTGAGATCTGGGATGTGAAGGTAAGCGATTGACACGATTCGATCTTATGCCAACGGTGGCGTTTTCTCGCCCGATGTGCCACTCCGAAGCAATGTCACTCGATCGTGATAGGCCGAGATGACATCGCGTCGACTCAACATCCCGAGCACCTTTGTCGGCTGATCCACCTCGACAATCGGCAACTCATCAATGTTCTTCTGCGTGAACCGCCTCAACGCCGTATGCAGATCGTCCTTGAGCGTCACGGTTAACACGGGACTTGTTGCCAGGTCGACTGCCAGGATCAGCGGTCCGGCTCCGTCGCCGAGCAACACAGCGCGCAGGTCGCGCAACGAGAATATTCCGATCAGGTCCTTTTCGCCGTTGACGACCGGGAAATACGTGTTGCTACTGTTGGCCGCAAGTCTCAATATTTTGGGCAGCGGCATGTCCTCTGGAACAATGTCCACCTTTCGCTTCAGATGCTGGACATCACCAACTTGAATCTGCTCGAGCACGTCGACGACAAAATCACCTTGGTGAGCCGGGCTGTCAACAATTGAAGTGACCTGTTCTTCGTACAGGGTCCAGCGCGATGATAAGAGGGCCACATTGATAATGCAGACCACCATTAACGGTATCAGCAATCCATACGAACCACTCATTTCACAAACCATCAGCATGGCGGTCAATGGAACTCGCGCAACTCCGGCGAAGAACCCTCCCATTCCGACCAGCACAAACGCCTCCGGATGAGCGACGAGTGTTGGAAAAAGGTAATGACAGCCCGATCCGAACGCCCCACCAAGCATTGCACCGATAAATAAGGAGGGCGCGAAAACACCGCCGCTCCCACCGGATGAAATCGTGACCGAAGTTGCAACGATCTTTCCGAAGCAAAGAACAAGCAACATGATCAACGTTAACTTGCCGTTGATCGCCAACTGAATCCAACCGTATCCGCCGGACATGAGTTGAGGCAAATAAACGGCCAGAGTTCCCAATGCCAAACCGCCCAACGCAGGCTTGAACATATTCGGAACAGGGATCTTTCGGAAAACATGGTTGCGCAGACCGTAGAAAACCAGGACGTATAAATAACCAACTACCGAACAGACGATGGCAAAGGCAATGTAGAACGGCAATTCCGAGATATTCGAAAACGTCAGATTAGAGGCAACGTTGAAGGCAACGCCCTGCCCATTGATCAAGGCAAATACGGTATAGGCCGTAATGGCCGATATGAAATTGGGAATGACAGCCGCCGATTCCAAGGCCGTCGATCCGTACATGACCTCGCTCAGGAACAACGCACCGCCCAACGGCGCACGGAAGATGGCCCCGATCCCCCCGGCACCTCCCGATAACATCAGCAAGCGCCGTTCGTGATCACCCAACTTCAAAAAACCACCCAGATACGACCCGAATCCGGCTCCAATCTGAGCAATCGGGCCTTCTCGCCCCGCCGAGCCACCTGTCCCAATGGTGATAATTGACGCCAGGGACTTAACAAAGGGTACTCGGCTGCGAATCCGACCCCCCAGCCGATGAAACGACCGCACGACCGCGTCCGTACCGTGCCCCTCGGCCTCCGGTGCAAAACCATAGACGAGCCAGCCGCATAGGAGCCCGCCAAGCGTTGGGATCAAAATCACGGCCCACATGTGCACCGGTAAATGCCAATCGGGCGTGGTCATTTCGCTGCCCGCCCCCGGCGGCATGTACCCCTCGGCCCCCTGCAGAGCGAAGTGCTGCAGCAAATTCAGGAGATAGAAGAACAGGCTCGCGCCCAACCCGGCTACGATCCCCACTAAGGGACTATAGAGAATCAGCCGCCCCGAAGTCTCGGTGTCAAAAATCGACTGAAAATGAGCGATCAACTTTTCCATGGACGGTCGCAGCCGTGGCACCGGTGGAAGGGAATCCCGCATGCCCTGTCGGCGCTCATCGGGGCACCACCCGGTCGAATCACGCTTGTCACCGGGTGTTTGAGGGACTCGACGGGCCTTAAACATCGAGTCCTGCCGGGCTCGTACACAAGAAACTGCGCCGCCAGCTCTCGTTCAAGTGTTTTGGCCCGAGGCAAACGGTCAATACTTGCATATTGCATGAGATACGGCAACCGGGTTAAAACCGGCGTGAATCCCGTTCCGTTGCAAACGTGTCCGAACCCTATAGGCAGCCGGATGACCACGAAGACGTATCTCATCGCCTCCTCTTTCATCGCGGCACTCGGCGGTTTGCTGTTCGGTTTCGATACGGCCGTCATCAGCGGGGCCGAGCAGAGACTCGAAGCGCTCTTTCAGCCAGTCTCGGAACTGAGCAGCCAGGCGCGCGCCTTTTGGCACGGCCTGCTCGTGGCAAGCGCCTTGATCGGAACCATGGTCGGGGCGATCGCCGTGGGCCGGCCGGCCGACCGACTGGGTCGCCGACGCACCATGTTCGGTCTGGCCATCTTGTATTTCGTGTCGGCGTTGGGGAGTGCCGTCGCCTGGGACTGGTACTCGTTCTTCTTTTTTCGATTCGTCGGTGGGCTGGGTGTCGGCGGCGCATCTGTCGTGGCACCGATGTACATCGCTGAGATCTCGCCGGC
The DNA here is from genome assembly GCA_964395615.1 of uncultured Pirellulaceae bacterium. GTDB lineage: Bacteria > Planctomycetota > Planctomycetia > Pirellulales > Pirellulaceae > CAYNDU01. The sequence continues at coordinate 4,881 of CAYNDU010000117.1, forward strand.
TCGACTGCGAGGCCGCCTGGTCGCGCTGGCTCAATTCAATATCGTGTTCGGAATTCTGTTGGCCTTCTTATCCAACTATCTGATCGGGACGCTGGTGACCAACCCTGACACAGCGTGGAGATGGATGTTTGGCGTGGAAGCCCTACCTGCGGCCGCCTACTTCTTCCTGCTCGTGCGGACGCCTTGTAGTCCCCGCTGGTTGCTGGCCACCGGTCGCGACCAGGAGGCGAGGGAGGTCCTGTCGCGGGTGGCCGCGGATGGCAATTCGGCAAGCGTGGATGCGGAAATCAACGAAATCAGGCGTTCGTTACAGCAGGAACATCAGAATCTCGCGGTTAAGTTTCTGCAGCGGAAATACCTGAAACCAATCATGCTGGCCGTCGTGATCGCCGCCTTCAACCAACTCAGCGGAATCAACGCGATTCTCTACTACTCCAAGCGAATCTTCGAAAGCGCTGGATTTGGTGCCCATGCCAGCCTGCTCAACTCCGTCGGGCTCGGACTGGTCAACCTCGTCGTCACCATGCTCGCCCTGGCCGTCATCGATCATTTCGGTCGCAAGAAGCTTATGATCATCGGCTCAATAGGTTACATCGTCTCGCTGGCCACGGTGGCCGGCACATTCTATTTGCAAAGCGAATTGGTTGAGGTGGCCGGCGGTGGCGTTGTACGGGAAATCAGTCGAACGGGAAGCTGGGTCGTGTTTGCCAGCCTTCTGGTGTTCATTGCTTCACATGCGTTTGGCCAGGGCGCCGTCATCTGGGTATTTATCAGCGAGATCTTCCCTACACCCGTGCGCGCTCGCGGCCAGGCACTCGGCTGCTTCACCCTCTGGGTGTTCAACGGCCTGATCAGCCAGACGTTTCCGCTCATGGCCGATCAGTTGGGTGGCCACATCTTCGCGTTCTACGCATTTTGCATGGTGTGCCAACTGGTCTGGGTGTTCGTCTGGATGCCGGAGACGAAAGGCGTGCCCCTCGAGGAAATCGAGCGCATGTTGGAAAACTGACCCAAGCCTGTCAGCCTTACAAAAGAGACGGGGCGCGCTGTTCGCTCACCAACAAGAGGACGCCCGCATCACCATGTCGTACCTCGGTATTGAAATCGGCGGCACAAAGCTGCAACTTGGAATCGGGCCCGGCCAAGGGGGCCGGCTGAATGCCATCCGGCGTCTGGACGTCGATCCTGTTCGCGGAGCCGAGGCGATTCGAGAACAGCTGGTCACGGCCGGCCGCGACCTGCTGCTAACCGAGAAGGTGCAACGTATCGGCATTGGATTTGGCGGACCGGTGAACGCACGTTCGGGTCACGTGATCCGGAGTTTCCAGATCGATGGCTGGGAAGATTTCCCGCTGACAGACTGGGCGACCGACATGTTCCAGGTTCCAGCACTGCTGGAAAACGACTCGAACCTTGCCGGGCTCGGTGAAGCTCTCTTCGGCGGGGGCCGGGACGCTCGTGTCGTCTTCTACAGCAATGTCGGCAGCGGCATCGGCGGATCGCTCATTGTCGATCAAGGGCTCTTCACCGGCGGCAGTCAATTGGCCGTTGCTGAAATCGGGCACTTGAGGCCCGGGCCGGTCGCGGTCGAGCCCGACCAAACGGTGGAATCGATGGCCAGTGGTTGGGGGCTTGTGCGACAAGTCCGGCAGCAGATCGATTCGTCCAACGGTTCCTCGCCCGGTGCCGCACGGCTACTTTCCCTCGTCGACGGCAACCTATCCAGGTTGACCGGTCGGACCGTCGTCGAAGAGGCAATGGCCGGCAATCGGCTGGCTGGCGGAGTCTGGCAGCGCGCCGTCGAGACATATGGCTGGGCGCTGGCCCAGGCCATCACGCTCTTTTCTCCCAACGTCGTTGTGGTGGGCGGCGGGGTGTCTCAGGTTGAACCGGACTGGTTTCTCGATCCACTGCGTGATACGGTCGCCCGTTATGTCATGCCTGCCCTCTTAGACACCTACCAAATCACGCCTGCTCTCCTCGGTGAACAGGTGGTGGTCCACGGCGCGCTGGCCCTGGCGGCGGCCCCCGATCAAGACGCGCCCGATCAAGACGCGCCCGCCCCGCGACAGTAATCGTCAACGAACGAGAAGAAACATCACCGAGGCAGGCACGAGCGTCACGAAGTCGGCGGGAACCAAGAACTCGACCGTGATGCACCCGTTGTCCACGGTCTCGGAATGATACCGATCGCTTTTTGCCACCGAGACTCCACGCTACCGGTTGTTGGCCGTTCGAATGACCATCTTTGGTACAGTTAGCCCATAGATGGATACATCCCGTGCCGCGCGCAGCTCCATATTCGCATCGCTCCGGGCGTGCTCGGGATTGCACTGATACAAATCCAGTGGTTCCGTCGTTCCGAGGACGAGCAGGTGCCGGTAAAGCGCGCCGTGACCTCGAGAACTTTCCTGGTGAAAATTGTACCAACGTCCACCTCCGTGTCCGTCAATGAGAACGGTCGGAACCTCACTGATCGGCCCGACGCTTCGGGCCACCCGCTCTGTCGCCCGCCCCTGGGGCGGAGCCCGAAGCGAAAAGACTGTATTGACGCCACGGAAGATCGACGGCCGACCGCATTGCCAGTGCAAGCAGTAGGCGGCTGTCGAGTCTTCGAGCGTCCGAATTCCCAGGAACGCAAGGACCGTCGCCGCTCGCGCGTCGTTCGCGGTCTGCACAACCGGTCGGGGGTGATCAGGATCGTGAAAATCTCCATTCTCGCGATCCACGGGTATCAGCCAACTGTAGCAACGGTGGAGTCCGACCAGTTTCGTATTCGGGCGCAAGCGGAGTGTTCGACTGACGACATACCGGCCCTTTGGCAAGAAGACAATGTCGTGTTCGTCAATCGCCCGCTGAATGGCGGCCGAATCGTCGGTCGTGCCATCGCCGGCGGCTCGGTAGGGTGCCTCACGCACATTAACCGCGCCCGGCGACTCCCAACTTGGAAACGAGTCCTGCCAGAGGTGCCTCGACTGAAGATCTTTGGGTGGTGGCTCGCCGGCCTCCAGATCTACAAGAACGGTCTCGGCCAGACGCTTACCGTCGACGTAAACAGGCGCCGGATAGGTAAACGTCAGGTTGTGATACGTTCGCGCACGGAACTGACCGGCAACGCCGACGGCCAACTTCCGAATCACCGTCCACTCGGCACCCAAACTGGGAATGGACCGTCGCCCTTCGATCCTCACGAGCTGATCGGCACCACGCACGAACACGTTGTGCAAGTAAACGCTCGACTGCGTGTCGATCAGCCGGCCCTGCGTATTCGGCGGAAAATGAATCTCGCTGTCGATCAGGCAGAGCTGCCCGTGGTGAGCGCCCCACTTCTTACGGCTCACAATGGCCGGTCCCTTCGTACGCATCGTGATCTTCAGTCCAACGGCACACAGTGCCTGTCGACTACTGCAGACCAGGGCCGTTTCCGATTGGTTCAGCAACGTGAAGCCCGTGAGTGTCGGCGCCGGCTGCGTCTCGCTTAGATCAACACCAATTCGTCCTCCCACAATCGTCACGTTGGTGTGGCTTCCGCCGGAACCCGCTCCACCTTCCAGCCCGCAATATCCATAAGTTGCATCGATCCGACAATCCTGGACACCCGATCCCTGAGCTGCCCGATGACGAATGGCCACGGCGCCGGCGTTGCCATGGCCGAGTTCAATATTAATACCGGTCAACATTTGGTTCATCGAGATATTCGGCTGCAGTTGATCGATGGGCGTCTCCGTTCCCATGCCCATCGAAAAGAAATGAACAACGTATTTTCGATGTTCGGGGTCGCCGAATCCCGGGCTATTGGCAGCCAGTACAATCGTCGGCCGCCCGTTTCCCTGTCGTGATCCCACCAAGACACACGGATACTCCCGTGTCCCGCGGCGTCTGCCCTCATCACGCATTGGCCGAAACTGCTCGCATCGCAGCGTGTCAGAAACCAGGTAGCGACCGGGAGGAAAGAAACAGACCCGCTGCGAATCGCGAGCCACGTTGATCGCCTGTTGGATTGCCCTTGTGCTATCGCGAGCCCCGGTCGGGTCGGCTGACCAGGGAGCCGCAGTAACATCTACGAATCCCCATTCGGTGCGGCCGGCATCCGGCCGTTCGGCATCCCCTGCACGAGCCGGAGCGATCGGCGTACAGATACCACTGCACCCCCACCACCAGGCAATCAAGGAAAAGGACGTCGCGCGTGCGACGCGCTGCATGACAAACATGAAAGATCCTCCGATATCTTCGACCTTCGGCCGGCGAACGAGGCGGACGGTCCACCACGACTTGCGTGAATCGCATGCCCCCCCGAAAGCCCCCGTGTGTCCCCGTCGAACGTCCCGGCGGTGTGACCTTCGGTCGATTCGTCTCAAGAGCGAATGGTCGCCCGCCAAAGATCAGGCGTCCCGACTATTTATAGCGGCTCCCAAAGGGGTAGAATACAGGACTGACGAAACGCTGTTGTTTTGGTCATTCAACGACGATTCAACCCGATCGTCGCTCGCCAGCGGTTGCCCCAGGAGACACGCCACATGAACCGACGATACTCACACCCGACTTCCGGCGCGATCGGTCTGATCGCCTTTGCCTTCGCGGTACTTCTATCCGGACTTGCCCAAGTTGACTATTTGCGTGCCGACCAGCGACCGAATATCCTCTTCTGTTTTGCCGACGACTGGGGCCGCTACGCCCGCGTCTTGTCGAAGCTGGACGCGCGTCCCACACCGAATCAAATCGTGAAGACTCCGCACATTGATCGATTGGCAGAGCAGGGAGTGATCTTCACGCACGCATTCGTCACGGCACCATCATGCACGCCGTGTCGCAGCTCGCTTCTCTCCGGCCAGTACTTTTTCCGCACCGGGCGCGGAGCAATCCTGCAGGGCGCACAGTGGGACCCAAGCATTCCCAGCTACCCTCTGCTGCTGGCGGACGCAGGGTATCACATCGGCGAGACGTATAAGGTATGGAGCCCCGGGACACCCAACGACGCACCCTATGGAGCGGGAAAATACCGCTATGAAAAGGCGGGGGGCCGATTCAATCGATTCTCCCAAACGGCCACTCAGCTGGTCCGCCAAGGCAAGACCTTTGAACAGGCCAAACGTGAAGTGCTCGACGAGGTGCGTGGCAACTTCAAGGCGTTCCTCGACGCTCGAGAGAGTGACCAGCCCTATTGTTATTGGTTCGGACCAACGAATACTCATCGCTCGTTTGAAAAAGGTTCAGGAAAGGCCTTGTGGGGAATCGATCCTGACGCCTTCAACGGCCGATTGCCGAAATTCATGCCCGACGTGCCGGAGGTACGTGCCGATTTCGCCGATTACCTGGGAGAAATTCAGGCCTGGGATGCGGCCGTCGGCACGCTGATCGAGATGGTCGAACAGACGGGTGAAATGGACAACACGCTGATTGTTGTCAGTGGCGATCACGGCATGCCGGGCGTGCCGGGCGGAAAATGCAATCTATATGACTTCGGTGTCAACGTTGCCCTCTTCGCGCGCGGACCCGGTGTGCAAGGCGGGCGCGTCGTCGATGATTTCATAAATCTGATGGACCTGGCACCTACCTTTCTGGAAGCCGGCAACGTTAAACCGCCGGAAGTGATGACCGGACGAAGCTTCTGGAACGTGCTTCAGTCCGACCGTGCCGGACAGGTCGACCCCGACCGGTCCTGGGTCATTACGGGACGCGAACGACACGTGGCTGCCGCGCGAGAAGGTAATCTGCCGTATCCGCATAGGGCGTTGCGCACCAGAGACTTCCTTTATATTCGGAACTTCGCACCAGACCGGTGGCCAATGGGTACACCACAGTTCAAGGGTCGTGCCGACCTTCCGTCGCAAGAACTCTTAGAGAAGAACACGTTCGTTGCCTTTGCCGATCTTGATGCCAGCCCCACCAAGGCATGGCTTGTGCGTCAATTCGGATTGGATGAATGGAAATGGCATTACAACTATGCCTTTGGAAAACGTCCGGGCGAAGAACTATACGATTTGGCTAACGACCCTGATCAGACGACGAATCTGGCAGACAACCCGGAATACGCGAGTCAGAAGCGAAGACTGTCGCGTCAGCTGATCGACACATTGACCCAGGCCGGCGATCCACGTGTCATCGGCGATGGTCGCACCTTCGATCGACCGCCCTATAGCGATCTGCCGGGAAAGCCCCGCAAAAAGCCTCGCAAGCGTTGAAGGCTCCACAACAATCCCTGCAGGGAAGTTCTGTCTATCGAGGTTGTGTGCGAGGAGTCGGCATGAAAAGCGTTGCCATTTTCGTTGCGGTGATTTGCGCAACGCTGCCTCCGGCGGCGTTGCAGAGTAAGGACCGTGTTTCCACCGACGAACTCGAACCCCTGTCCGGGACAAAGCCGCTCGACTGGCCGCAAACCGACGACGCACTGGCCGATCGGCTCATGGACGGAGCGCATCAATTCGTCGAGCGGAAAATTGGAGAATCGCGAGACCGTCGCAGCCGACGATGGAAATATGATCTGGCATCGCCGGCAGCCTACATCCGATCGATCGCGGCAAACCGTGCCCGATTCAAGAAGATGATCGGCGTGATCGATTCCGATCGCGTCACACCTGCCCGATTCGAGCGGTATGGGACCGACAAGAACGGGGCCTTGGCCGGCCGGGGTGATTCGCTGCGAATTTACCAGGTGCGGTGGCCCGTACTGGCGGGTGTTTTCGCCGACGGTCTGATGGTCGAGCCGCCACGGGAACCGCAGGGCTATACGTTTTTCTTACCCGATGCCGATCAGACACCTGAACAGCTGGCCGGGCTCGGCTCGGAAACGAGTCGGCTGACCCGGCGTGTAAGGCGTGCGGGGGGCCGAGGGCCCCCCGGGGTGGGCCCGGCGCCCCCCCGCCCCCGACCCTCTCTCTCCCCGCGCGCGCGGGCTCAGACGGAACGTCGCCCAGTGGTACCGTCCCTGCGTTCTGCTGGTGCCGGATGGCGCACTGGAGCGGCTGCTCCGGGGGGTCCTTCGAGCCGGCGCGAGCGTTGGGGAGGTG
>CAYNDU010000118.1:0-9187 GCA_964395615.1 uncultured Pirellulaceae bacterium
GCCAAGGCGACGGTCGCCACGACCATCGCCGATTTGAGGTGATTCGAGCTTATTGACCGCGCCATCCAGGGCCGCCGACTCTCCGGGCCCGGCCGCCGCCTCGGACGCCGCCGCCTCGGATGACGGCGCCTCGGAAGACGTTATTGCCGGGCCCATCAGGATCCCGGCGAGCACGACGAGGCAATTCGAAACAACCGGCCGAATCCGCCAATCACGTCGACGGATCGTGGCTGCGAGGGGTCGGCGATGCGCCTTCCAACCCAGCCCAAGGCTCAGCACGCGTAAATCCATGTCGGTCGTCTCCCACAAAAGGCCAACACTCGACCGCAAATGGCCGCTCACAAGGATTCTCCGTACCTGCGGTCATCAGTCGCCCGCGCGCGATCAGCCGCCCGCGCGCGATCAGCCGCCCGCTTCAGCTCTCCGCCCGGGTCCCTTCGGCGCCGCATCCACGAGTGCTTTGTCCATTCATATTTTTGGGGAAAGTTGTCAAAGCACTAGCTCCTTGTCTTCCGGCTCAATCCTCTCGCTGGATCACGCTGACGGGAACATAGGCTTGAGAGGCGTGCGTATAATTGCACGTACATCCCCCGAGCACATTGGGTGCGTTGAGCACACCGTCGGCCGGATAGAGGTTGTTCCAGCACGCCGGCCGGATATTCCACAAAGACGTTGGTTCACGAGTCTCCAGGTCAATGTATGCGGCGTTGGCTCGCACGCGGGTCGTCACGAGATTTTCGCTGGCGCGAATCGTCGTGCAGCCGCGACGAACCCAGTCGGTTCGTCCGCCGACCGGTTTTCCGGTTGTCAGGTCGAGTACCGTGAAGCTCTGTACGGTGCCCCACAGCAATTTGTCTCCGATGGCGAAGAGCGGTTTGGGAATGCTGGCGGCCGGGAGCGGTTTGGCCGATGGCGGTTGCTTGGGCAGGTCCGCCACGGGTCGTCCTATGGATCCATCATAAATGGTCGTTTGGGAGACCAGGCGGTCGAGAGGTTCGCTGTAGAGCAACGGAGAGCCACCGGGGACCTCCCACACAAGGCTGCCTGATTCGATCTCAAATGCCCGGGTCTTAACCGCTGACTTTTCCTTTTCGCCGCGGCGACGATCAAGCAGCTCTGCGCAAAACACACGTCCACCACCCGCGCAGATGCTCAGTGCCTGTCGATTGCAGCGAAACTGCCAGACGAGTTTTCGAGAATGCCGATCGAAACACACCAGGGCCGGGCCGCTGTTGGCCACCAGGAAATCGCCCCAACATCTGAGGTTCTGCCACGTACCGGGCAGCGAATCGGGCAGGTTGATTTGACCGATGAGATCGCCGCTCACAGGATCCAGCGCGACACACTGCTTGCTGCCCGCAACGTAGATCGCGTCCTTTGCGGTAACCATCTGGTCGCTTGGGCGGTGAGTGAACGGCAGCTTCGCTTCCCACATTCGTCGTCCCGTGTAGGCATCGATGGCCTGCAGCGTGGTCGACTTGACCAGCACTCGACCTCCCGCCACTCGAACGACTGCGGCCCCTGGTTTGCGAAACCACTCTAGTGATGCGTCAAACCAGAGCAGGCCGAGCGGTGCCTTGACGAACCGATCAACCGAAGCGCCCGTTCCGGCGGCGTTGGCCAGTTCATGCGACCAGTCCGCGCTTCCCGCAAGGGCTCCCTCGCGTTGGAACAGGGTCAACTCACCCGATCGGCGAACGGTCAGCTCGCCGAGTGTCACCTGCGTCGCCCCGGCCGCCGCTTCTCCCTCAGCAGCCTCCAGTTGGAAACAGGAGGTGCCCCCATAGGGACGCAGCAGGGCGGAAAGACTTTTGGCAAGATCCTCAGGCCGACGCGAGGCGTAGGCGGCCGGCGTTTCCGATACGACGAGCGATGCCAGGTAGGGAGGGAACGGGAACCGATCCGGATCGCCGACGCGCAACACAGCCCGCCGGCCGTACTCCCCTTTCGAATGCAACGTCCGGCGCAGATTCGCCACACGTTCGGCATCTTTATCAACGCCGATCACGAACAGGTCTGTGTGGTCGATCAGCCGTTCGATCAGTTGACCCGAGTCGCAACCCAGCACCAACGCGTACCCGGAGTCCAGGCCGGCCGTCTTCAGGATCTTGTAAATGGCATTGTCCGACTTGCCGGCGGACTGCTCCTTTTTCTCTTGGGTTCCGTAGTGTGCCACTTCAGTCGGCTGCTCGGGGCCGAACGCGTAGATCGCACCTTGTTCGGTTACGGCAAACAGGCGCCCGTCGGCCGCCACCAGTCGTTGTGGCGTCCCTTTGATTGCAACCTGCCAGTTGATTTTGGGTTCTGTGCCGGGGGCACCGACTCGAACGGCGGCGATCGTCCCGGGACCTGCGCAGAAGAGCTGGTCACCGGCCTTGATGTGGACTTGCAGTTTGGACGGAAGTTTCCACAGTTCTCGGAACGTCGCGGTAAACTTGTCCGGAAATGTGTCATCTTTTCGATGATCGGGCAGCGTCGCCTCAGCTCGCGTCGTCAGCTTTACTGCCGTCAAGTCGCGGGCGACAATGCCTCCGTCGTTTTCATAGAACGCTTCGGGAGTCATTACCGGCTGTTTGAAACGACCAATGTCTTTCTGGTTGGCCGCATCGACACGTATTCGAGTGAAGCCGCCGCTATAGAGTTTACTCTTGAAATCCTCGCGCCCTTGGCGTTTGCGAAACTTTTCATCGTTCAGTCGACTGATATCGTAGAGGTCGCCGCTCTGGCAGAGGTACTTTCCGGCCGCGGCCACGAACCAGGATCCTTTCGGCAACCCGTCTCGCCCTCCCCAGCCCATGTTGTAGGAATCCAAACGACCTGTTTCCAAATCAAGGAACGCAGGCAACTGGGCTCCGCACGGTACGACCAGCTTGCTGCCGACAATCGCCAGGTATCCTTGTGGTGCCAGGCCCGCATACTGCGCGATCCCATGGTCCTGGTTCGCTTCGGGAATGAAATTGCTCGTCGTATTTGACCAGATCACCTTTCCCGTTGTTGCGTCGAGGGCATGGACATAGACACCGTCTGCCGGCCAGAGGCCCGCGGCGAAATAGACGTTCCCGTCGCGTATCACCGGTCCGCCGCGCGCGGGCCAATGCGAAATCAGATGGCCGTTGCCGAGCAGCGTGCGATCCTTCTCGCCCCTTGGCAATCCCCGGAACTTCCACCGAAACCTTCCGTCGGCCGCATCCAGGCAATAGAGATAGCCGTCGTCCGCCGCAAAGTACAGCCGGTCCTTCCATGCAGCCGGGGCGAAGCGGATCGGTCCTTCTGCGAAGAAGGTCCATTTCTCATTGCCCGTCACCGTGTCGATGGCCGTCACGCTCTCGGTCAACATGGACGGCACGATCAGCGAGTGGCCGACGACCACCGGTTCGTACGACTTGTCATACTCGAGCCTGGCATTCGAAGGGAAGGCCGGCTGGGGTCGAGCCATCTGGCGCACCCAGTGCAGGTGCAGGTCGGCAGCCAGTTGCTCGGGCGATGCGGCCGTCCGTCCCGCATCGTATCGGAACTGAGGCCAGTCGCCTGCCATCGCATGGGTATTCAATAAGACAAAGAGCGAACCAGTGAGCAAAAGAGAAAGGCGAGCCATCGACGGCCTCCTAATGGGTGTGCAAACCTGCGGGAAGTAGGTTGAGTCTAACATGTTGGGCCGCCGATTCCAACGTTGTTGGGTGCCCTCGATCAGATGCCCAATCAACCGCACCTCAACCCTCGGTTTTCTCGACTCCGTTCGGCTCCTTTTCCCGGTCCACCAGGAAGTGCAAGCCGGCAAGGCTGAGGAATGTAATCACCCCGATCACGTTGCCAAAGATCCAGATCAACCGGTGATCCCGGGCATACAAGGCCCCGCCAACGATCGGCGCGATTACGAAACTCACCGAAAACGTCATGCTGTACCATCCCATGTACAAGCCGCGATCGCCGCGGTCGCTTCGATGAGCGACCCAGCCCGACGCCAACGGCATCCATAGCATTTCGCCGAGCGTGATGACGAGCATCGACGCGATACAGTAGATGACCGACGAACCGAATGGGAGCATCCCGAACCCAAGACAGCTGAGCAGACTGCCGCATCCGATCACCAACATCATGGGAAACCGCCGCACGTAGTTCAAAAGCAACATCTCAAATACGACGATCACTACCGTGTTGATCGCGTAGATGAGCCCGATGGCCGCTTTCGACAGATGATAGTGCGATGACAGGTAGAGCGGATAGGTTACATGAAACTGAAAAAAGACAATCGATGTGAGCAAGATCAGCGACAGGAACAGAACGAACGGCGTGTCCTTGAGAGGTGTCGACCCGGACTGGACGCCCGGTCGTTCGGCATCGTCCACCTTGGCGTATCGCCGGAATCCAAACAGTGCCACCAGCGCGAGAGCGCACAGGAAAGTTGTGCCGGCATCGACGATGAACAACCAGACAAAACTGAACATGGCCAGCGCTCCGCCGATGGCCGGCCCGAACGAGATTCCAAGATTCACGGCCATTCGCTGTAATCCGAATGCGCGCACGCGCAATGCCGGTGGCGTAAAGTGCGTGAGAGCCGTGCCGTTGGCCGGGCGCACCGCCTCGGAAAACAGGCTCATCAAGAATATCGACGCCGCGATTCCCACCCACGATCGGAACAGCGGGACCGCCAGACATGCCGGGACTGCGCAGAAGAGGCTGATCACCTGCAGTCGTATCGCGCCCACTCGACTCGTGAGACGACCGCCAAGATACGCCCCGCAGATCGAACCCAGACCATAGATGCTCAGCATGCGACTGGCCGCGGCGTCCGAATAGTCGAGCTGACTCGTCAAATAGAGCGTAAAAAACGGCAGGACCATCGTGCCGAACCGATTGATGAACAACGCTCCCGACAGCCACCAGATCTCGATCGGCAGACCGTCGTACGCTCGTCGATACATCCTGAAAACCGTACGGACCACAGTGTTCCTGACCAATCAATTCTCAAACGGCCAATTTCCAGAAAATAACTCGCAGCACCGATCGACGGCGCCAATGCTCTCTGCAGTCCGCTCGGACAATGTGCCTAGCGGAAGTCCGCGCGGAGCGAGAGAGTGGCGGACCAGGGACTCACGAATGGACACGCAGACCGTCTGCCAGGTTCGCCCTTCGCTCGTCACCTGCCCTTACCGCCGGTGTTCATTCCTATCAACAACTGCATCGCTCCACTCCACGTCGCCGGCGCAGTCGATGTTTGCCGAACGACAGCATCGCCGGTTACGTTCGATTGTCGAGCTCTTCCCAGCGAGCGTACGCGGCAGACAGTTCCGATTCCAGGCGGTTCATCCGGTCCGTGTCGGCTGTGATTGCCGTATCGGGCTTCCGGAAGAAATTTGGATCGGCCATTGCCGCGTGGAGCTCGCCCAGGTCAGATTCGAGCCGTTCGATGGCGGCGGGCAGAGCGTCCAACTCCTGCTGTTCCCGGAATGTCAGCTTTTTCTTCGCCGTCGGAGCCTTTTCTGCTTCCTTCGTCGTCCGCTCGGACCGCCGGTCCGTCGCTCGCTGACCACCCGTTCGGCGACTGCCATTCTCGTTTGGATCCGGCTCGATCTTCCGGCAGCGGATCCAATCGTCGTAACCGCCCGCGTATTCGTGCACTCCCGAAGGCTCGAAAACGATGGTGCTGGTAACGACGTTGTTGATGAAGGCTCGGTCGTGACTGACAAGTAACAGCGTTCCTCCGAACTCGACGAGCCGTTGCTCGAGCAATTCGAGCGTCTCGATATCAAGATCGTTGGTCGGTTCGTCGAGCACAATGACATTGGCCGGTCTGGCGAACAGCCTGGCCAACAAAATTCTGTTCCGTTCGCCACCCGATAGGAAACGTATCGGCTGTCTCGCCTGTTCCGGTGTGAACAGGAACTGCCTCAAGTAACCGATCACATGTTGCTTGCTGCCATTGCACTCGATCGTATCGCTTCCGTCGCCAACGTTTTCGGCGATCGTCTTCGACTCGTCCAGTTGCTCTCGGAGTTGATCAAAATAGGCCACCTGTTGATTCGTTCCATGGCGCACGCTTCCCTCTTGTGGCTGCAAGCGGCCCAACAGGATATTCAGCAGAGTGGTTTTTCCGGCTCCGTTCGGCCCGATCACGCCGACCTTGTCACCTCGCATGATCCTCGTCGAGAACCTGTTGACGATCGTCCTCGATCCGTACGAGAAGGAGACGTTCTTGGCGTCCACGACCAGGTTCCCACTGCGCAGTCCGTCGGCGATTTTTAGGCCGACCTGCCCGTTCGCGTCCTGACGTGCCTGGCGTTGACGGCGCATTTCCTCCAAGTGCCGGACACGACCCTCGTTGCGAGTTCGCCGGGCCTTGATGCCCTGTCGAATCCACGCTTCTTCTTCCGCCAGGCGTTTGTCGAACGCTTTCTCTTGCTGGATCATGGCTGCCACCGCAGCCTCTTTTCGAGTAAGAAATGTCGCGTAATCGCACGACCAGTCGAACAGGTGCCCCCGTTCGACCTCGAGAATTCGCGTCGCCAGTCGCTGCAGAAATCGGCGGTCGTGCGTCACGAACATCATCGCGCCACGCCATCGAGTCAAGAAGTCTTCCAGCCAAAGGATCGCTTCCAGGTCCATGTGGTTGGTCGGCTCGTCCAACAACAACAAGTCGGGCTGAGTCACCAGGGCTCGAGCCAAGAGGACTCGCCGCTTCATTCCAGCAGACAACGTGCTGAAAACGGCTTGGCCGTCGAGCGTCATTCGAGAGAGGATTTGGTCGAGCTGATGCTGACGCTGCCACTCGGTGTCGGCCCCGTCGCCCCGATCCGCTGCCTGGCCATCGAAAGCACCTCGAATCACGTCCGCGGCCGTGCCGTCCAGATGATCCGGTACGTCCTGAGGCAATATCGATGACGTGAATCCGGGCACGAAGCGAATCTCGCCGGCGTCCGGCTCCTCCTGGCCGCCGAGCATTCTCATCAGAGACGTCTTGCCGGCACCGTTACGGCCCAGGAGCCCGATGCGCTGCCCCAGTTCGATCTGGCAATCGACCTGATCAAACAGTATCGGCCCTCGGTACCGAAGGCTCATTTTTGAGATCGAAACCAGGGCCATACTGCATTCGCACTTGGAGAAATATTGGACGGAGCAGAGCGATTTCACGTCTGGAGCTCGACAAGTCGCCAAGAAAGAACCACGTTCCGGCGACGCGGTCGATTATGACGAATCGATCGCCCAGACGTAAGCTCCACCCGTTGGGCCAAGAAATGTGGCGAGTGAGCGAATGAGAAAGCCATTTCACCACGGGGGACGCGCCGGTAACGGTAAGGCGTGCCGGACCCGGCGACGGCGGATGGTGGATGCTACGGGGCCGGACAAATCGCGAACAATCGCCGCTGTGTGGGAAAGAAGAGCCAGCCGTTGTGGACGCTCGGCGTAATCGCCATCGAGCGGACGCGGGACTGAGCTAACACTTCCTTGCGACGGCCTGTACGAAATGACCACAGGCGGTTGTTCTCGTTGCTGATCAGCACCCGGTCCCCGTCAACCATGGGCGATGCAGACCATACGCCGCCTCCCAGATCATGCTGCCAGAGATGTTCGCCCGTCAGCGCGTCGAGACAATGAAGGAGCCCGTGATAGTCGGCAATGTACACCAACCCGCGGTCAATGGCCGCGGTACACAATGTGCGGCCCACGCTGCGGCTTTCCCAAAGAACATTGCCCGTTCTTCCGTCCAGGCACGAAAGCATGCCCTTTCCCTGACCATGCCGAGGGCTTTGCCCAATGGCCACGTAGACCCTCTCCTGCGAGATGGCGGGAGTCCCGATGATCTCGCTTGGCCCCTCCGGGCTGTTGTGATTCCAGCGCCCGTAGGGGATGGCGGTTCCGTCACGCTCTCGATAGTCGGGCGGACAACAATCGTGGACCCAGACACGCTTCAGGTGACGCCGCTCCTTGGGTTCCGGGCTCGCGGCAAGGAGCTCAAACGCATAGAGTCGCCCGTCGCCGGCACCGAACAAGACTCGCTTCTGACCGTCGAATGTACCGATCACCGGTGACGACCATTGGCCGTGGAGAATAGCGGGACCGATCGGCTGACCATCCACGGCGGCCAGCCGTCCCGTCGCAAGGTCCAGGGCGATAAGACTCGGTGCCGCAGGGTTTGCCACGGACCGGTGAGTATGATCCACTCCATTCGACGTGCAGACGTAAACATAGTCGCCTCCCACGACCGGCGAGCTTCCACAGATATCGTGAGGCACGACCCCAAGTTCTTCGATCATGTCGAATTGCCAGAGAATGTCGGCATCCGTTCCGGTCAAGTGATAATCGGGGCGATTCCCCTCACTGAGATAAGTTGACTCGTCCAGGAAGGGGCCGTCATTTCCGTCTTTCTGACCGTTTCGGTCCAGGCACAATACGTCCCCTCGTGGACCAACGATAATCAACCGCTCACCCGCCAATGCCGGGCTGGAGCAGACGCCACACTTCCAATGGTTGAAATGAAAGGGAGCGACCTTTCCCCGCATGTATCGAGGAATCGGCAGCTGCCACACCAGCGCTCCGGTCGACTTGTCAAGACATCTCAAGAGCCCGCCGCCGGTCGGTTTGGCTACCGGGTGATTCAGTTCCTTGTCATCCGTCCCGATGTACAGATAGTCGCCGTCGACGACCGGAATCGTGTACTGATGGCTGCCGGTCGCGAGGGCCCATTGCAGGTTGGCCGGTTCGAACAGAGAAGGCAGACCCGCCGGATCCGGAACCTGTGCATGGCCGGCGGCCACGGGAACCAGGAGACCTGCTGCGAGCACAATGTAAAGGACCCATCGATTCCGCGGGATCGAATGGCATGGTACGAATCGGATCCGCATACAATGGGACTCCACCAAAAAGAAAAATACGTCGAAAGCGTGTGATTCATCCCAGGCGTGAACGACTCTCGGTAGCAAACGCCTGAGCTTCGCCATTATCCTACACGGAATCCTCAATCTCTGCTGGACATCTTTCGCAGCTGGACATGGGGGGGAGCGTGCGTGGCATCGACGCCCCGTCGCGTGCCGTTGCCCGCCGTCCCTGAGTCTTCAAGCATCATCGCTCCACTTAACCGAACCGTCGTTCTGGGCGTGACGTCGATCGCAGGAACATCTTCTGCCTTCGTCGTGCAGGTGCTCGGCGGTCAACAAGGTTCCCTCGATCCCAAAGCGCCCGCCGGTCGTTA
>CAYNDU010000118.1:9287-11870 GCA_964395615.1 uncultured Pirellulaceae bacterium
TACCGGTCACGGGCCGATCTGAACCGGCTCCCGCGTCTTCCCTCCTTGCGTATTTCGCCTGTTTGAACTTGCCACTACCGAGGCAATCACGTACAAGTCGCCACTCGTACGGAGGGGGTCCCTAATTGCGCGGATGAAAGGACAGTCGGTTCCATGAAAAAATCGACGGCTCAACGGTATGTCAACATGTGGGCGTTTCTGGGCATGCACCCGACGAACATCGACATCCTACAACGACTGAAATCGGCCGACGACCGCCAGTTCGGCACAAATATGGACGTGTGCGGATCGATTTCCGACTTCAATGAAAGGGAGAATAGCTGGGATGATTCGCACATCGCCGGCATTCGAAGTGATATCTGGAATCCCGATAAGGGCGAGCTTGAAAAGACACTGCGATCGCTCCATTCTCGGCGCAAAGACCGGATTCGCCGCACGATCAGGAAGCAAGGCCGACTGAACGAACGGCAGGAGGAGGAGCTGAAGTCGCGTTTGCACGCGGATGAAGTACTTTCCTTGTCAGAAGATGACATCGAAAAACGACGGCTGGTCATGAAGACGTTCAAAACGACGGGGCAACGGATACGCTGGGGAGGAACGATCGAGGAGGTAACGACTCGGGAGGTGCACAACTCCATTGGCTCGAACCGGACGGTTCTTTCGCTGGTGGCGATCCTTCCCGGCTACGAATACTTGACCTTGATCCAGCAGAACCACCGCACGTTTCGTGTCCCCGCAATCTACACGCTCTGTTTCTATGATGAATCCACGTCCAGAACGTGGTACATCAACATCAAGCGCAAGTGGGTCTCGATCGGAGCGGACTTTGCCGTCGAATCGGAAGGGCGGCAAATCGGTGAGATCGACGGCAAGCTCATCGGTTTCGGCTACAACGCATACGTCACCATCACCGAACCCAGTCTGGCGAATAACGGCACTCTGCTCGACCTGCTGACCCTGTTCGCCACGTCGGTCGGCTACCATCGAGCCATGCGTCGAAGCGTACGGCGCCGCGTGGCCGCGGTGAAGCGAGGAGAAACGGCTCGGCACGTGATCGAAGACGAAGAATTCTGGCTGTTGAAGAACCCGCGTCGCCACGCAGCCTAGTGCCGCGGATTGAGCAAGACGTCAATACGAGGCGCGTGATGGTGATACGGTTTTCGAAGTAGATCAAGGTCACCGTCGCCGTCCAGGTCGGCCAACAGCCCTTCGTGAATTCCCTGGCCCTTGCTGATCACGGACAAGAGGAACGTGCCCATTCCATCGCCGTACCAGACGAGTACGCGGGCTGCGTCGCCGGCTCCCGGACTTCCCATTTCGCCGATCAAGATATCGGCGTTTCCGTCTCCATTGATATCCTTCACGTCGCACGTGTGGCCGTGGATGACTTTGGCAAGGGAATGCGCTACCCAGGTCTTCCCGTCCCATTGATACCACTTCGCTTCCCCGTCCACATCGCCCGGCGAAAAGACGATTTCGGGACGTCCGCCCCGGACGAGTTGACCGGCTGCACACTGCGTGAAGCGCAATCGGTCGTCGATGACGTGCTCGTCAAAACGACCGTTCGTGCGATGCTTGAACCATCGGCCGCCACCCACAATATCGACTTGCCCGTCTTGATCGACGTCGACAGGGACAGACGGGAAGCCCTCCATCTCTGGACCCGTTTTCCATTGGAAAATGGTTTGAGCTTTCCAGGTCCCCAGTTGTCGCGGATCGGCCGGCCGCCGATAGAGTAACAGTTGCTTTGCCTTCTGATTCCAGGTCACCAGCTCGGCCCGCCCGTCACCATCAAAATCCCCGACCGTTTGATCGTGGTGTTTCGACGGGCCCCGATCCTTGATCAGCCGACGTTTCCACGGACGATCGAAGTGCGGATTCGGGTTTTCCCACCACCAGATATTCGGGCCGCTGGCATCCTGACCGAGCACCAGGTCAAGGTCACCATCGGCGTCGACATCCCAGCAAACGCCGCCGGCTTCCGGTTTCAGCGGCGAGTTATCGATCACGCGTTTGTGCCATCGTCGGCCGTCCGAACGGTACCACACCACCGACGGTGTGTGCGTTCGTTCACCGACAATGAAATCCTGCCGCCCATCGCCGTCAATATCCGCAGCAACGCAGCATGTCTGCTGGCTTCCCGAATTAGGCGCCTCGAGATCACCTTCCATGCTGCTGAGCACCTCCCACTCGAGTGGATCACCGAGGCTCGTCGTCAGGCCGATCATCGATAGCGGTGGGAGCAGGCTGAAAGTAAGAACGACAAATCTCATGGGTACGATCCCGCGAAAGACGCCGAGCCCTGGCCGACCGGGAGTCGCCATCACGCTCTGCAGGGAAAACCAAATTCTCACGCGCCCGGACAATACGATTATAACCATTCGCGACCAGCCGACTCGCCCCCTAGACGAAAGGCGATCCGCAGATGCCGACGATTTCTCACAGAGTCACAGAGGCACGGAGATGCATGAGACTGGGGGGCATCAAGGCGGGCCTGTTGATGAACTTCAACGTAGCCAAACTGAAAAACGGCATCAAAAGATATGTTCTCTAAGCCTTCGTGCTCTTCGTGTCCTTCGTGGT
>CAYNDU010000119.1:0-11842 GCA_964395615.1 uncultured Pirellulaceae bacterium
ACGGGGCGACGCAGCCGCGCATACCGCCTTGACGGCGCTCGACGGGGCGACCGGCCGCCCGGCTTGGTCCTTGACAGACAAGAATGTCGTCGCGGCCCGCGGCGACGCGTTGATTCTGGCGGGACAGGGGCCTGTGATCAAGGTTGACATTCACAATGTGCTCGACGGCTACCAACACTATTGGAAGGACGGCAAACATCTTGGTCATGATGACAATATTCCGGACGCCGGTGTGGCGTATACACGTTCCGGGCGGCAGAAACTGATTCCGAACCCGGCCTGGATGAGCCCTCTTCCGTTCAAGCAGTGGGCGGCCGATGTGGGTCGCGTGTTTGTGTTGACCTGTGCACGCAATACGATTCTGGCCGGTGGACGCGAGCAGGTGTCCGCCATCGACTTCCGGAACGGTAACGTGTTGTGGCAAAAGAAGATTGAGGGTGAGGCACGAGGGATTTGCGTTGTCAACGGCAAATTCCTGGTAAGCTCGACGGCCGGAAAACTCTACTGTTTCGGCCAAGGTGAAGCGGATTCAACACGACAGATCTCGCACCCGTTTCAAGCTCCATCGCCAGGACCCGAGTTCCGTCGGACGGCCAAGGACGTAATCGAAACCAGCAAGATCCGATCCGGTTACGCCTTGCTTCTCGGAGTCGGCGACGGCCAGTTGCTGAGCGCGTTGATCGAACAGAGCGAATTGATCGTCTATTGTCTCGAGCCGGATGCATCGAAAGCAGCACGTGCCCGGAAGTTGCTCGACCAGGCGGGTTGGCTCGGTGTGCGGGCGGCCGTCCATCACGGTTCGCTAAAGGAGATCCCGTACAACTCATATTTCGCCAACCTGATCGTCTGGGGTTCGCCGCTCGGTAGCCCGCCGGAAGAACTCGTTGCAAGCGATCTTTACCGCGTACTGAGGCCTTGCGGTGGTGTTGCCGTAGAGATTTCCGTGGGCAAGGCGACCAACGACACGCGTGACTTTTTGCGATCGGGGGGCGTCCCGGCCGACGAGTTGTCGCAAACGACATTGGGCGTGGTGGTTCGCCGCGGCAAGCTGCCCGGGTCCGGAGAATGGACGCACTCGCAGGCAAATATTGGAAGAAGCGGTTCATCCGATGATGCACGAGTAGGACTGCCGATGGGGATGCTCTGGTGGGGAGGGCCGGGCCCGGCCCGAGTCGTCTCGCGCCACTGGCGAGCACCGGTGCCGGTCTTTGCCAATGGGGTTCTCTATGTGCAGGGCCAGCACGATGTTTACGCAGTTGATGCCTACAACGGGCGCGAAATGTGGAATCGGCACCTGGAGAACGTCGGCCGTTTCCCGCCCACGCATCGTGGTGGTAATATCGTCGCCGACGACCAGGGTGTCTTCTGCATTCAGGGGCTCAACTGCTTGAAGCTCGACGCACAGACCGGCCAAACCATGCAGACCTACACGTTTCCCTTAAAGGAACGACATCGCGTGGCAATGGATTCGCTTCGCGCCGATAAGCCCGCCTCGGCCAACGCTGCGAATATCGTTTGGGAATACCTGGGTGTAATCAACGGTAGGCTGATCGGGACGTTGGGCAATGAACTACCGGAGGACGCATCGTCCCAGATGCCACACACGGACGGAATCCAGCAGTCGAAATTCGTGTTCGCGATGGACGCGGGGACCGGCGACTTGATTTGGGAACGCGAGCTCAAGCGATCCGTGTCCCCAACCGCGATCGTGGCGGACCGAGATGCGGTTTACCTGCTCGACCGAACCGGTGGTCGGCGCTACACCGAGGCGCGCCGCCGCGGTACGTCGTTGCCCGCCATGTCCCAGCTGACGGCGCTCGATCTCGATTCCGGCTCAGTGCGCTGGGAACATTCAGATATACCAATCGCTTGGAAAACGTTGATGCTGAGCCAGGACGTGGTGGTGGCCTATCCGAATCCGGCCGAAAACCAGGCGATTGATGGCGACAAGGGAGTTGGGGTTTATTCCTGTCGCGATGGTCGGATGCTTTGGAGCAAGAAGACGCTACCGGGAGTGGCCGAAACGGGACGAGGCGGCACCATGCGACATAGTTTTATCGTAGGGAACAACCTTTTCCTGCCGTGGGCGTATGACCTGCACACGGGCGCCGAACGGTTGCTTGAGAAAGACCCGTTGACCGGAGAACCAAAACCGTTTGATGTCTCGGGCAAGAACTTCTGTGGTTCGATCGCGGCGGCCCAGAATCTACTCGTCTACCGGTCGGCCAGTATTGGGTTCACGCCGATTAATGAAGACAGCGGTTCGTGTTGGCTGCCCGAGTCGAGGCCTTCCTGTTGGATCAGTGCGATTCCGGCCGGTGGTATGGTTTTGGCGCCCGAGTCCTACAGTACGTGCATCTGCCCTTACAATTACAAGACGTCACTGGCGTTGATCCCAGTCGATCGGAATGAGAACTGGTCCGTCTATCTTGCGGGTGGACGGCGCGATAGCAGGAAACAACGTGCTCTCAAGCCGGGGCAAAACAAGAAAGGAACAAGGAAATCGCCCAGGCAGGATGCCTCGCGAGTCACTGACGTTCGGTCGATGTTTGTCAACTTTCGAGCGCCGGGCGATCAGATGGATCAGACGGGCCGACTCTGGCTCGCCTTCCCCCGTCCCGTCGATCCGAAAAGAGTCTATCGGATTCAGTCGGTTCCCATTCAGACGGCTGAGCCGGCCGAGGGATTCCAATTCAATTCGGACTATCATGCAGTGTTGGGAACGCCGACACCCTGGCTCTATACATCCGGGTTGACCGGTACGAGAAAGCTCGCCGTAACGCTTTCCGACGGGAAGCCGGCCCGTTACAACGTCATCCTTCATTTTGCGGAACCGGACGATGCCGTTCGTCCGGGAGGTCGTCAATTCGACATCGTGATCCAAGGAGAGACGGTCGTTTCACGTTTCGATATCGCTGCGGCCGCGGGAGGATCAAACCGGGCCGTGACTCGCGAGTTTTCGAATGTTGCTGCCGCGGGTTACATGACGATCGAAATCGTGCGGCGCGGCAAGGTGCCGCCGGCCATCTGTGCGATGGAGATCATCAAGCAGTAGACCCCGGTGGCATGCCGGGTGAACCGGCGAATGCTGTGGCCAACGATTTCACCGAGTCGACAGTATGACGAGTCGACTTTTGTTGATGAATGACGAACGCGCCTGTTGTCGAAAGGGAATGCCGATGCACCGCCGCCTCTTTGCAATCGCCTTCATGATCGTATTCCTGTCATCACTCGGTTCCGCAATTCAGGCAGGTTCCGTGCGTGCGATCGAGAATCGATGGTTGCGGGTCGAGGTTGATTCAGATCGGGGAAGGCTCTCGATTTTCGATCGGGCCACCGGCCAGGCGCGAGTAAAATCAGCGTCTCTTGCCCGGCCCGTTGATTCGGTCGGGACCGTGCGAAAAGTGAAGGACGTGATTTGGGGGCCAGGTAGCGAACTCGTCGTTGGTCATCCAGGTGGCTGGTCAACCCGTTTGCGTTTATTTGCCTCCTGCCCCTTCGTGCACTTGCACACGACGGTGCACAATGGAACGCACGAACCCTATGTGACGGCATCTCTTGACGTGCTGAATATGCAGGTCGACCTGGGTTGCCCGACGGACCAGGTGAAGTCCTTCGGTACCGGGTTCTTGCACGAAATAGACGATGCGCCGGGCAGCTTTTCGTACACGGCGATCGTCGAACCTGATACTCGGAGGGGGCTGGTCGCTGCCTGCCTGACGCACGAACGCGGCAGTGGCGTGTTCTTCGCAGAGACAGACCGTGGGCAGGTGCGAGTCAAGACGCGTATCGATTTCGGGCGATACCAGGTGGAACCGGGGGAATCACGCAAGAGCGAAACGTTGTTGGTCGGCTATTTTGAAGATGCGCGGCTTGGCCTCGAGGCGTATGCGGACGCCGTGGCCAAACAATACGATATCCGGCTTCCGCCGCAACCGGCTGTCTACTGCACCTGGTACCACGCGGGAGCGTCGGACGAGAGGCGTTTGCTGGCCAATGCAGAATTCGCCCAACGGTCACTGAGTCCTTATGGATTGTCGGTGATGCAAATCGACGACCGCTGGCAGCGACGGCTGCCGTCAGACTTTCCATTCGCGGGCGACGAGAAGAAGCTCAAGGGTGTCGGGCCGATCAAGGTGTTTGTCGAGGGGGCGGACAATTATCCCAGCGGCATGCCCGCTATGGCCCGTCGTTTGGCCCAGCACGGCCTGACAGCGGGGATCTGGTTCATGCCCTTTGCCGGAACCGTGAATAGTCCTTATTTTGCCGACCGGCAGGATTTATTCGCTCATTGGGACGACGGGTCGCCGATCGTCACGCGATGGTCAGGCACGCTGCTTGATCTGTCAAATCCAAAGACCCAGAAATTTGTCCGCGAGCGAGTCCGTCGAATTGCCGGTTGGGGCTACCGGTATTTTAAGCTTGACGGAATGCGCACGGGCGCCGTCACACACAATGTCTATGTCAACACCGGTTACGCTCGCGAGGGTCACTGGCTCAATTCGCCAAACTTCGTTGGTCGAAAGGACGAACCGGGCACGAGCTCGATCAACGAGCCGTCCAATGCGTTGAGTGATCCGGGCATGACGCATATCGAAGCTTATCGGAAAGGCCTGCAAATCGTCCGCGAGGAAGCGCCGGGCGTTTTCATCCTGGGTTGTAACGTCTCGCAGAACATGCGATCGATGGGCGGATCGTTTGGTTTGATCGATGCAATGAGGATCGGACCCGACAATGGAGGAGCAGGACGGGGCAGCTGGGGAGCGGTATGCAAAGGCGCCCGGCATGGCAGTAATCTCTATTTTCTGAACGGTCGTGTCTGGCACAACGATCCGGATCCTGTCTATGTGCGGCCCGGTAATCCCATCGAGTCGGCGCGACTGATGGTTTCCTGGGTAGGCATCACGGGAAGCATGCTCACGTCGAGCTACCAGTTTGCCGAATTGCCGCCGGACCGGCTTGACCTGCTCAAACGGTGCATGCCGCGTCATTCCGGTTCCGCTCGCCCCGCCGATCTCTTCGACTCGGACCCGCCCAGAATCTGGTTGATGACCGAATCTCGACGCGGTGTCCGCCGGGACGTGATCGGTCTGTTCAACTGGATGGAGAAGGAGCCTGCCGTGATATCTTATGACATGGGTAGACTGGGGCTCAACTCGACCACGACGTTTGCCGCCTTCGATTTCTGGAAGAAGAAGTTTGTCGAGCCAATCCACGGAACGTTGACTCAGACATTGCCGGGCGGCAGTTGTCGCGTCTTGGCCGTTCGACCGGTCACCGACCATCCTCAGCTGCTGAGCACTTCGCGTCATGTGGCCCAGTGCACGGTCGACGTGGTTGACGAGCACTGGGACAAAGAGACGAGAACGCTTCGCGGACGGAGCAAGGTCGTGGCGTCGGACCCGTATGAACTGCGCATCGCCTTACCGGCCGGGGCTCCTTGGCCGATCGCGTCGGCCACCTTCGGCGACCAGGAGCTTACGATCGTGGAATCGACCGAGCGTGGCGTACGATTGGAATGCACTCCGAAGCACGATGGAGAAACAGCCTGGAGCATTTGCTTCAAATAGGGACAAGTCGAAGTGACACAATGCGCATGCCCACAGGGTCGACCTCAGTTGACCCGTGCGAAATGAACGACGAGAATTCAATGAATGCCGGCACTAATGCTTTCGGTCCGTTAGCGTGCGGTCGACCTTTCAGTTGCCGGCCTGCCTGTTGACACCTGCGATTAATTCGGAGTCTTAGATCGATGATGCGACCTCAGCTCGTGTGGATGGCATGGTTCGTGGGCGTCACGTTTCTCGCAGGGTGCGGCGACCGGCCGCCGGAAAGCAGTTCGAGCGGCGGTCAAGCCTCTTCGGCGCAACCGCCCGGACTTCCGGTGGCGCCGAGCCCTCCACGGTTTCTTCAGAATCCGTCGGGTGAGGGCGGAGCCGATTCTGAGCGACTAGATGGCTCGACAAAGTCGAGTGAACCGCATTCGAATACAGTTGGTGATGCTGGCGGCGAGGCAAATCCAGCGTCCAGGTCAGGTGATTCCATGGCAGGCGGGTCGGCGGTCGAAGGCAAGGGGGCTGACAAGAAGGGTTCGGCAACGCTTAGCCACAAAACTCCGGCGCGCGACGCGGTTGCTGGGAGCGCGACGGAAGTCGAGAGCAGGGAGGCCGACGAGCGGTGTTACTTTGGCGCGTATTTGCCCGACGGTCGCGTGCTTGCAACATTCGTGTCTCGCGTAAGTTCTCGACTCGTAATTCTGGACGGGAAGACGGGCGAGGAACGAATGGGAGTGTCGTCACCGATGGGGTGGGTCGCCGCCGTATCGCGGAGCGGACGCGTGTTCGCGACACACATTCCCGACGGAATTGTCGTGTTCGAAGTGCCTTCGCTCAAGGTCATCAGGACGCTAGCGTGCGATTCAAGAAGCATACGACAGCTCGAGTTATCGGAGCGTGGTCGGGTGCTTGTGGCAACCAGTGATGACGATTTCTACGTTTACGACGTTCGCGAGAGTCGGATGCTCCATCACGTTTCGATTCGCAAAGGGTTTGGCAGACTCTCAATGTCGTCGGACGGAACGAGGGCGTTTACATCCGGCAACGTGGATAAATACTGGAATCTTGAGACAGGGAAGGAGATTCGAACCGAGTTGCGGCGGTGTGGACCTTCCTTGTTTTTGCCGGGAAGATCGAGTGAATATGGCATATGCGGAAACAGCAGTGGCCAACTCGGCGTCACGCATTTCGGCTCGGGGAAAGTCCAGACGCAGTTTCGATGGCCATTACCACCACGGCAGGGATCGCGGAATGCGAGTCGTACTTTTCACGGCTCTGCCACCTGTATGGACCTGTCGTCGGATGGAAAGAAGTTGGTTGCCGGTTACGTGAGTGGAGAGGTCGTCGTCTGGAACGTTGAGTCCGGAACTCTGGAGCGGGAGTTGCCCGGCCATGTGACGCGGGTTTCCTCCGTCAGCTTTTCGCCCGATTCGACATCCATCGCTTCATGTTCTGCGAGCGTTGGCACGCTTTACTTGTCACCGATCAGCGGTCAGACGCCGGTCGCGGTGGACCGAGACAATTCGGTCATACCGCTCGATCCGTCGCTTGTCGCACAGTTCCGCAAGTATCACACGGCCATCCTAAGCAAACTCCGAGAACGGAAGATCACCGAGTCTCATCGCTTATGCGATCAAGCCGCGGAACTGGCGGTGCAGCATCCAGAGTGTCCCGATATCATGAAGGCCTTTTTCTACAATAAGGGCCTCGACTCCCGAAAATCGCCGGAGGAGGCGGTCGCCTGGGCCAGGAAATACTATCCTCGACTCAAGTCCCTTCAAGGAAAGCCGATTCTCAGCCAGGACGTTGAGTTAGAAGCCATGCGAGCAGAGATATGGGTTCTCGTCCGATCAGGTCGAAACGATGAGGCGATTCGCCGATGTACTGAAAGCGTGAAGCGTGCCGTTGAACTCGAGGGTCCAGAAAGCCCTATGGCAGAGTATTTTGAGAGTTCGATTTTGATGGTGTTGTTCCGCACCGGTCAGCACGGCAAGGCTGAATCGCGATGTCTGAGTCGAGTGGCGTCGGCCAAGAAGCGAGTGGCCCAGCCGGCGCAAGACGACGAGGACAGGGAACGACGCCTGCGCCGTCTGACCTTTGCTATAAATGATCTGACCACCGCTTACACGAGGCAGAAGAAGTATGACGAAGCGATCCGAGTTTATCAGGACTTCTTGGAGAATGACGATCCCAATCCAGAATTTCAAAGCTTCTATCTGCAGCGTCTCGGACGACTATTTGATGATGCAGGCCGAGTGGATGATGCGGAGTCTGCGCTGACAAAGGCCTTTGCCGTTGTCGACGAGCGGCATCGGGATGCCCTCCTCGATGCCATGTTTCGGTTCTATGAAAAACACAAGAAGTTCGACAAACTCGCGGCAGTAATCGATGAACAAATCGCCCGTGAGAGGAAGGTGCGAGGGCAGGGTGACTCGACTTTCTTGCTCAGCTTCGGTCGTTTCACGAACTTGCTTTCCAAGTCTCATCAGTGGGACGACGTGGCTCGACTCCTCGATGATGAACGTCACGGCTGGTGCGAATATGCACAAAGCTCCTTGGCTTCAAAGCCGGAATGGTCGCAGTTGCTGTTCCTGAATGGGACCTATCGTCCTCGATTTTCCGAAGCGATGTCGTTTGCCTGGCACCGGCGCGATGATCCTGGAATGGCTGCCATGTCGGCTGGCTGGGTGATCAACGGGAAGAATGTGAGGGTCGCGGTGTTGGCCGAGCGACAGAGGCTGGCTTTGGCCGCCAGCGATCCGGAACTGAAGAAGGTCGTGGCGGAGTTGAACGACACGCGTTCGAAGATCGCCGCACTTTCTATGATAAACGTCCAGAAGGAGTCGAATTCGGACGATGGCGCCCGAAACGCCTCATTCAGCAAGTTGCGGCATGCGGCTCATGAATTGTCGCTGCAAGTTAGTGTGGCCGGTTGGACGGAGAAACGAGAGGAAGCGTGGGTTGCCTTGCAAGAGGTGCAAGAACGCCTGCCGAACGATGGAGTCCTTGTCGAATTTCTCAAGGCCCCTGTCTTTGACGAACCACTTCCAGAACGGGGCGCTTTGTCGACGAAGCCGAGTGATGTACGGTACCTGGCCTGGGTGATTCATCCGAGAGGCAGAGGGAGTGCGAAACTCGTTGACCTCGGGTCCGCGTTGGCAATCGACGCCGCAGTCGTTGACTGCCATAGGAAGATCCAGGCGTTAAGTAATAGTGGTCTGGCGGCCCGAAGGCGTGAAGCGCTGGATGCAGTGAATCACTCTCTGGAGTTGGCCGCCTCGCTCGTTTTGAGACCGCTTCTCCCCTACATTCGCGACACTCCTCAGTGGGTGCTCTGCCCGGACGCCGCATTGTGGATGATTCCATGGTCAGGCCTGCTGACGGAAAAGGGAAGATATGCGGTTGAAGATCATACCCTGACTTACGTGGGCAGCGGCCGCGATCTGACGTCGACCTTCGGCGACCAGGCCGCGGACGGGGAAGGTGTGGTCGTCGCTGATCCCGATTTTGGATCTCCGAAGACCGCGTCTGAGAAAAGCAGGATTTCGTTTCCTCCATTGCCGGGTACCGCGCAGGAGGCGGAGAAGATCTCGCCATTCGTTAAGACGATGGCCGGAGGCCGACTGCGAATGTTCAATCGTGGTGACGCCACCGAACAAGCGGTGAAAGCCCTCGTTCGACCAAAGATTCTAGTGTTGAGTACGCATGGTTTCTTCCTTCCCTTTGAAAACGGTGGAAACGTGCTCGCCGGTTGTGGACTGGCGCTCGCCGGGGCGAACCGGGCCGTTCACGGTCGAACGGACTCAAACGATGGGTTGCTCACGGGCGTTGAGATTCTGGGTATGGATTTGCGCCGGACCGAATTGGTCGTGCTGAGTGCCTGTGAAACGGGCGTTGGAGTGCTCGAGTACGGCGAGGGAGTCGTTGGATTGCGACGGGCTTTCCAGATGGCAGGTGCCCGGTCAGTTTTGGCCACGCTCTGGAGTATTCCGGATCGTGAGACGGCTGCTCTCATGACCGGCTTCTTTCGCAGTTACCGTGATTGCCATGATTACGCGCGGTCGATCCAATTAGCACAGAAGGCGATGATTGAACGACAGCGAAAGAATAATGGTCTTGTCGACCCGGTTGAGTGGGCAGCGTTTACACTGACCGTTCGATAGTAGGCGAGTCATGAATGTTACACGTCTTCCTGGATAACGCGAGAAATGACTAAGATACTCATCGTCGTCCCGCCGCCGCCCAAATGCCACGGCAACCTTATCCCCGGACTTGCCTGTTGGCTTGGCTTCCTATCCGTGGCTTTGAACGCGGTAATGATCGGACCCGCTTGTGGGGCCGATGCGGTAACGCACGTGGTATATCCACCGGCCGACGTCCGGTCCGATCTTCTTCCGTGCAACCGGAGGCCGCTACTCCCGTCGAAACTGATCGAACTGCCGCTCGGTGCCGTCCGGCCGGCCGGTTGGCTGCGCAAACAGCTCGAGCTCCAGGCTGCGGGATTTCACGGGCATCTTGGAGAGATCAGTCCCTTCCTTGCCAAGAAAGACAATGCGTGGCTGGACCCTGAGGGACGAGGCAGCCATGGTTGGGAGGAGGTCCCCTATTGGTTAAAGGGCTACCTTGCAACGGCTTACCTGCTCGATGATCCGAAAATGATTCGCGAATCACGGGTCTGGATCGAAGGAGCCCTGAACAGTGTTCAGCCCGATGGTTGGTTCGGACCCCGCAAGACCCGCAGCACCGTGCGCAGCACTTCCGGTCCGCACGATTTGTGGCCCAACATGGTGATGCTGTTTTGTCTTCAGGGTTACTACGATACCACGAACGACGCTCGCGTGATTGACTTGATGAAGAACTACTTTCGATGGCAACTCACGGTTCCCGACGACCAGTTCCTGCCACCGTATTGGCAACAACAGCGAGCGGCAGACAATCTTTACAGTGTTTATTGGCTCTACAATCGGACCGGTGACGCCCGGTTGTTGGAACTTGCCGCCAAAATCCACCGACACACGGCGGATTGGACGACCGACGTGGCGAATTGGCACAATGTTAATATGTCTCAGGCTTTTGGTGGACCGACAACGTATTTTCAGCAGTCGGCGAGTCGCCGGCACTTGGTCGCGTCCTACCGAAACTACAGCAAGATCCGGGATATGTACGGCCAGGTCCCAGGTGGCATGTTTGGGGGAGACGAGAATTGTCGGCCGGGATTCGTTGGCCCGCGACAGGCCATCGAGACCTGTGGCATGGTGGAAATGATGTTGTCGACCGAGTTGCTGGCCAACATCACGGGCGACACGCTTTGGGCCGATCGATGCGAAGATGTCGCTTTCAACTCGCTACCGGCAGCGCTGACCGCCGACTTCCGAGCGCTTCGGTATCTGACGGCGCCGAATATGGTGCTGTCAGATTCGGCGAATAAGAGCCCGGGTGTTCAAAACGGCGGGCCCATGTTCCTGATGAACCCGAATCGTCACCGCTGTTGCCAGCACAATTTCGGCCATGGCTGGCCTTATTATGTGACGCACACCTGGTCTGCGACGTCGGACCGGGGGCTGGCCGCCGTTCTCTACGGTCCTTCGGTCGTTACAGCAACCGTGGCTGACGGGCAGGAGGTCACGCTGACCGAAGCGACCCATTACCCGTTTGACTCGAGTATCGAGCTAAGCGTCGAAACGGCGCGACCGGTTGAGTTTCCCATTTACCTGCGCGTGCCCGATTGGTGTTCACAGCCGCGTTTGAGCGTGAATGGCCAACCCCAATCAACGCCCGGTGGTTCGCGCGGCTTTCTTTGTGTCAACCGGCGGTGGCGTCGTGGCGATACGGTGATCCTGGAGCTGCCCATGCAAACCTCCCTGAGGCATTGGGCCGGGAATTTTGATTCTCTTTCCGTCGATCGAGGCCCGCTGACGTACTCGCTGGAAATCGGCGAATCGACCGTTCGAGCCGGTGGCACCGACACTTGGCCGGCGATGGAAATCCATCCAATGACCGACTGGAACTACGGGCTCGTGCTCAACGATTCCGATCCGAATTCCGGGTTCCGGGTCGTTCGACGTTCGTGGCCGGACTCGGACATGCCGTTCACGTTGGAAAACGTTCCGATCCATCTTGTCGCGACGGCGCGAAAGATACCGGAGTGGCAACTCGATCATCTGGGGCTGGTCGGAAAACTGCAGCCCAGTCCGGTCCGGTCGGATGAAGCGAACGAGCAGGTTCGGCTGGTTCCCATGGGCGCGGCGAGGCTTCGCATTTCCGCGTTTCCCGTCATCGGCGACCGC
>CAYNDU010000120.1:0-1177 GCA_964395615.1 uncultured Pirellulaceae bacterium
GATCGCGCGGAGCCTGCCGGCGCCTGCGCACCGCAGGAAGTCGTTGAGTGGTAGCACACGTTCGGGGACCGAACGGGCAAGCGGCAAACGGTCTGCCAGGCAGACGGGGTGACGAAGGTGTTCGGCGCGCCGCCGGCCGGGCAAACGCGCCGTGGCGCGATGCCGAACGATACACTCCGGGCGAGCTCTACAAGGCGGATTCGCCTTTCTCGCCCGTGCGAATGCGGATCGAGTCGGCCAGGTCGTGTACGAAGATCTTGCCGTCTCCAACCTTACCCGTCTTGGCAGCGTCAACGATTGCGGTCACGGCCGCTTCGAATCGGCTCTCGGGCACGACGACCTCAATTTTTATCTTGGGGATGAAATCGATGGCGTACTCGGTGCCTCGATAGGTTTCCGTATGGCCCCGTTGCCGGCCGAATCCACGCACTTCGGTCACTGTCATCCCGTCGATCCCCTTATCAATCAGAGCATCTTTGACGTCATCCAGTTTGTGGTGGCGAATGATCGCTTCGATCTGTTTCATGGTTCTCCTCACTTCTCGCTCAAGCCATACGCGTGCATGCCGTGTTCGCCGATATCCAGTCCCTGCAGTTCTTCCTCAGGCGACACACGCAACTTGCCGAGCGCTCTGAGCGTCATGAACAGGGCAAACATGGTGAGAAACGCCCACCCGCAAATCACGGCCGATCCCACCAGTTGCGTCACCAGGCTCTTGCCCTCACCGAACAACCCGGTGGCAACGCCGCCCCACAGACCGCACAAACCGTGCACCGGCCAGGCACCGACCGGATCGTCGATCTTCAATTTGTCCAACAGCACAATCCCGCCGACGACCAGCAGCCCGGCGATCCCTCCGATCACGATCGATTCGATGTTCGTCACGCAATCGCAATTGGCCGTTATTCCGACGAGTCCGGCCAGAGAGCCGTTCAGGGCCATCGAAAGGTCCGGTTTCTTGAACAGCAGCCAGCCCAACAACATGGCAAGAACCGTGCCTGCTGCGGCAGCCAATGTCGTATTGACCGCAATCAACACGGTGGCGTCCGTGTTGAGCTGACCGGCAAACGCCAGTTGGCTGCCGGGATTGAATCCGTACCATCCGACCCACAGAATAAAAACGCCCAAAGTAGCCATCGGAAGATTGTGGCCCAGAATCGCATGGGACTTTCCGTCG
>CAYNDU010000120.1:1277-11819 GCA_964395615.1 uncultured Pirellulaceae bacterium
AATGCCACTTGGAATAACCAGTTGACCTGCGGATGAAGCACGCCCGCGCCGGCCGACGTGCCGGCTGACAATTGACTGTCAATGCCGAATCCCGACCAGGCGAAGAAGCCTCCCCCCAGATCCGCGCCATACATCAGGCTGAACCCGATGGTGTAGTACAACAGGACGCCCACGGATAAGTCCATCAGGTTCTTGAAGCAGATGTTGACCGCGTTTTTCGATTCGTTGAAGCCGCACTCAACCATGGCAAACCCGGCCTGCATCGCCAACACCAAGACCGCGCATAGCAACAGGACAAGATTGTCAATCGCGTACGAATTGTCCGCGACGCTCGGCACCGTATCGTCGTCCGGAACGTCCACGGACTCCCCGATCTCCGACGACGCGTCCGTCCCGGTGCTCGATGTGACGCCGGATTCAGCAAGAACGGGCGAAATGGCCCCCATCCAGACGGCCAGCACCATCCCAATCGCCAGCCCCATGCTTCGCACGCTCATGTTCTCCTCGCGATGAAAACCTGTGGGAAAATCGGTTCTTTACGTGTCGGCCGCCCCTTGAACCACGTGCCAGGCTTTCAGCAACACGGTGGGAAGGACGGACTGCGTTCGTTCACAGCATCGCAAAAAGTGTGCCATGCGATGGACGCGCAATCGGTGAGTGCGCTGTAAAATGTTTAAGAAGAACTGCTTACGTCGAAATAAACGATCTGCGGACTATCGGGATCATAAGCGGGAATGCACAAGATCGTTGCAGTGTGCCTGTATTGGGGGCAGTTCGTTTGGACGCTCAGTCGAAGGGCCGGGCGGCCGGGGTCCGGGGCACGCGGACCGGGAGGGGGGGCGGCTGGTTCAGCAGATGCGAGGCATCTGTTCACCTGAGAACAGGTCGAGGGGGCGCGACCGGCCGAGCGCGTGGACCAGATCGACCGTGCCGGGGCTGTCATCGATCACGGAACCCACGACGGCCGGATGGAGGCTGGGATCGCATTGGTTCAGGAAGGCGATCGCCTGCTCAGCGCATTCCGGCGCTACGAACGCGACGAACCGTCCTTCATTGGCCACATAGAGCGGGTCGAGTCCCAGTAATTCGCACGCACCGCGCACGGCATCGGTGACCTCAATGGCCTCTTCCTGGATCTGGATGCCCCACGGTGCCCCGTCCGCTAGTTCGATCAGGGCGGTGGCCAGACCGCCGCGGGTCAAATCTCGCAGACAGTGGAGGCCCCGTCCCAGGGACTGCAGGGCGGCGACCGACCGGGCGAGCGGCCCGCAATCGCTGGGCAGGGCCCCGTCGAACTCCAGTCCTTCGCGCAGCGACATGATGGCGATGCCGTGCCTGCCGACATCTCCGCTCAGGATGATCGCATCCCCGGCACCTATTTGCCGGGGCCCGACATTCAATTCTGCCGGCACACATCCGATGCCGGCCGTGTTGATGAAGACTCCGTCTCCTTTTCCTCGGTCGACTACCTTGGTGTCTCCGGTGACGATTTGCACCCCGACCTGGTCGGCCGTGCGCTGCATCGATTGGATGATTCTCCTGAGCGTCTCCAGCGGCAGCCCTTCTTCGAGTACAAAACTGCAACTCAAGTACTGCGGAACGGCCCCGGCCATCGCCAAATCATTGACCGTCCCACACACGGCCAGTTTGCCGATATCGCCTCCGGGAAAGAAGAGCGGCTGAACCACGAACGAGTCGGTGGTGAACGCCAGGCGTCGAGTGCCGAACGGGAGCACGGCCGAGTCATGGGGGACGCTGCTCGCAGACTCGGCACCCGCAGGTGACTCGTGCGACCGGAAGACAGACAGGATTTCCCTATCGATCAGTTGCTTCATCAGTCGGCCGCCGCCGCCATGGGCCAGTTGGATGGAGTCATATTGGTTCGGTTGGGAGGGGCAGGAACGTTGGCTGATATCGGCGGCGGGCGAATCGGGGGAGTTTGAATCCTTCATTGGCTCTCCTTGGGCTGCTGGCCGGCCGGCGCCCGCCGATAGCGGTAATAGGCTGAACAGGCTCCTTCGGCAGACACCATTGGGGCACCTAATGGCGACTGGGGCGTGCAGGTCTGTGCGAATGCGGCGCAGTCGGTTGGTTCACAATGTCCCTGCAGCACGGCGCCTGCCATGCATTCATCCGATTCATCGACACAAACATGTTCAACCTGGAATCGGCGATCAGCATCGAACTGGCCAAATTCGGGCCGCAGGCTCCAGCCGCTGTCGGGTAGCTCGCCGATCCCGCGCCATTTGCGTGACGTGGTTTGGAACACGCGTTCGATCTGCTTCCGCGCAACGGGATTCCCCTGATCGCGAACGACTCGGCGATACTGGTTTTCGAGTTGTGCCTCCCCGGATTCCAACTGCAGGACGCATCGGTGCACGGCCTGCATGATATCCAACGGCTCGAATCCGGTTACCACAATGGGGACCCGGTATCGTTCCACGATGGGTCGATATGCCTCGATGCCCATCACGGCACAGACGTGCCCTGCAGCCAGAAACCCCTGCACGACGCTTTGCGGTGATTCGAGTACGGCACAGATAGCCGGGGGTACGAGTACGTGCGAGACGAGCAGCGAGAAGTTCTTGAGCTCAAGCCGTTGTGCTTGGAGCACGGCCATGACATTTGCCGGGGCCGTTGTTTCGAATCCAATGGCAAAGAAGACGACCTGCCGATCCGCGTGTTTCTGAGCGATCGCGACCGCATCGATGGGCGAGTAGACGATGCGGACATCGCCCCCTTCGGACTTGACGGTCAACAGGTCTTTCTGCGAACCAGGCACGCGCAGCATGTCACCAAACGAACAGAAGATCACGTCAGGATCCGCCGCGATGGCGATCGCTTTGTCAATCATTTCGATCGGAGTGACGCAGACGGGGCAGCCGGGTCCGTGGATCAATCGAATATCGTCGGGCAGCCATTGGTCCAGGCCGAATCGGACGATCGCGTGGGTCTGCCCTCCGCAGACTTCCATGAGATTCCATGGTCGCGAC
Organism: uncultured Pirellulaceae bacterium; assembly: GCA_964395615.1. Taxonomy (GTDB): domain Bacteria; phylum Planctomycetota; class Planctomycetia; order Pirellulales; family Pirellulaceae; genus CAYNDU01. Next base: position 4,271 of record CAYNDU010000120.1, read on the forward strand.
ACGACTCGCCGGATCGCTTGGGCACATCGAGCCACGTCGTCTGCTCGGCGATATTCGTCGATGTACTTCATGACTGTCTCTCGCTCGACGGCTCGTCGATTGAATCGGGTGGGTCGGTCATCTCATCTCCCGCCGCTTCAATCTGTTCAATGTACGAGAAGATCTCCTCCGCCTCAGCCTCGTCCATTCGGCTGATGGCGAAACCCACATGCACGAGCACGTACTCACCGACGACGGCATCCGGAAGGTAGGCCAGGCAGACTTCCCTGGAAATGCCGCCAAACTGAACCTTGCCCATGGCCAGTCCTTCCTGCTCGTACACCTCCAACAACTTGCCGGGGATTCCCAAACACATCGGACTACTCCTTACCATCACCTGCCTGATTCTCTGCCAGAGTCAGGCCGTAGAGCTGACCCAGGGAAATTCCTCCATCGCCTGGGGGTACCTGGCTGTGAGTGTACACTTCCCGGCCAGTTGCCCGAAGGCCTTCTGAGACCAGCCGCACGAGAACCTGATTGAGGAAGCAACCGCCGCTCAGCCCCACTCGCCGACATCCTACTCGGTCGGCGACTTCGACGGCATATTGGGCCAGACCGCGATGGAACCGGGCGGCGAGGCGCCCGACCGGCACGCCCTTATCCAACGCGCTAAGCACTTCGCGAATCATCGGTTCCCAATTGAGCGCGAGAGAGACGTTGTCCACCAGGCCCCACGGCAATGCTCCGGTCTCTCGCTGATCGACGGCAAACTCCAAGGCCATCGCGGCCTGGCCTTCGAATTCGTTCATCTGCGCAAGGCCGCACAGGGCAGCCACCGCATCGAACAACCGTCCGATGCTCGAGCAGAGGGGAAAGCAGTTTCGGCCGGCGGTGGCTGCCAACAGGAGCCGTTTTTCCTCGGTCTGAAACCAGCCGGCCGTTTGAGATACACGTCCTGCGCGCTCGGGGCCGAGCATCTCGCACAGTAATCCCAGGGCCGCTCGACGCGGTTCGCGAATCGCTTGCTCGCCGCCCGGTAACGGAAACGGCCGGATCTGCGCGACCCGTTTGTACCGGTCCGCTTCGCACAACAGTCCTTCGCCACCCCAGACCGTGCCGTCGGTCCCATAACCGGTCCCGTCCCAGGCAAATCCAAGTAGCGGGCCGCTTAACTGGTGTTCCGCCATCAGGGCCAAAACATGCGCGTGATGGTGTTGCCACCGAACCAGCCGAGCGTCCCACTGATCGGCCAATTGCTCGGCAAGTCGCGTCGACGCGTAGTCGGGATGGAGATCGCACGCTACGACTTCCGGCCGAACCGAAAAGAAGTCGACCAGGTCGTCCACCGTTTGCCGTTGCACGGCTCGACTTCGCCGATGATCCAGATCACCAATGTAGGGACTCAGTACGATATTCGATCCCGTGGCGATCGCAACCGTATTCTTCAAGTGACCTCCAACTGCAAGCGCCGGTCGTGTCTCGCGGCGTAAACGGATTGGTCGCGGAGCAAAACCGCGAGCTCGGCGCACGGGAACACGAATCGTTTGTCGCGATTCGGTCCGTTCGTTCCATCCGGGTTGCTCGTCTCGGTCTCCGTTTTCACTCATCGTGACCAGGCGGAGGACCGAATCATCGACGGGCCGCCTGATCGGGCGATTGTGGGTCAGGATCAGATCGGCGATCGCGCCGAGTTGGTCGAGTGCTTGGGAGGTATCAATGGCCATCGGTTCGTCGGACCGGTTTCCACTGGTGCACACGATCGGGCGATGAAGATCGTCGAGCAGAAGATGGTGCAGCGGGGTGTAGGGAAGCATGACACCAAGTTGCGGATTCTCGGGCGCCACGGAGTGTGCGATCGGGGTCGTCCCTTGGGCGATACTCGAACGCCGGGGCAGCAGCACGATCGGTGCCGAGGGGTCACGAAGTTCGAGCGCAGCTTCGGCGGAAAGAATGCAATACTGCTCGGCCATCTCCAGACCACACATCATGACGGCCAGCGGTTTGGCGGGCCTTTGTTTTCTGGTCCGCAGGCGGCGCACGGCCGTGTCGTTTCCGGCATCCACCACAAGCTGAAAGCCGCCCAAACCCTTGATTGCTACGATATGACCGTCGGCGACCGCTTGTGCCGTTGCGTATTGCGCGTCCGATTGCTCGGCCATCTGTCGACCGTCTTTGTCGAGGAGCTTCAGATGTGGCCCGCACGCGGGGCAGGCAATCGGCTGTGCATGGAACCGGCGATCCGCAGGATCCTCATATTCGGATCGGCAGTTTTCGCACATGGCGAACGGGCTCATTGTAGTGTGTGGTCGATCGTATGGCATTTGGGTGACGATCGACCAGCGCGGACCGCAACGTGTGCAGTTTGTAAATGGATACCGATAGCGACGAGCGCGTTGATCCAGGATCTCTTGCAGGCAGTCGTCACACGTGGCCAGATCAGCAGGCAAGGCCGGTTCGGTCTGTCCACGCGGCGAGCTCAACTTGATCAGGAACCGGCCTGCGTCGCCGGGCGGACGCTCAGAGTCGGCCGGGTCGATCGGCAGGGGCCGGGAACAAACCTCACGCACGTGTGCCGGTCGCGGGCATTCGCGGTTCAACCTGTCCGTAAACCTTTGGACGGCCTGCAGCGGTCCCTGAATCTGGATCCGCACCTGTTCGGCCTCATTCCGCACCCATCCGGTTAGTTGTTCGTCGATCGCCAGGCGATAGACAAACGGTCGAAATCCGACTCCCTGGACCGTGCCGCGGACCGTGAGTTCTCTACGGCATTGCATTGGAATGATGGGCATCCGTCGCGCCTCTCTCCCAAGACCCGTCCATGCAAGTCGGCGAACGGCATCCCGCTTGCTATTCGACAGTCAACTGCCGCTGTTGTTGCAAGATCCACTGAGCCAGTTCGTCGACACCCTCTGACTGGGTCGCCGACACTTCGAAGAGTCGTGCTTCCGGCGCAAGCCGTTTCATGTCGGCCCGCACGCGCTGAGCATCAAACTTGCAGTATGGCTGCAGATCCGTCTTGGTGATCAAAAGGGCGTCGCTACGTTGAAAGATGGTCGGGTATTTCACAACTTTGTCATCGCCCTCCGAGACGCTCAAGACCACCAGTCGCAGGTGCTCACCCAAATCATAGCCGGCCGTGCAGACCAGATTCCCGACGTTTTCAATCCACAACATATTGGCCGCTTCCAAATCGAGCGCATCGCACGCGTCGGCAATCATGCCGGCCTCAAGATGGCACATTCCTTCCGTATTGATTTGAACGACCTCGACTCCCTGCTCCGCAAGTCGATCGGCGTCTACCTGCCCGGCCAGATCGCCCTCGATTACCGCAGGGCGAACCGAATTGGAGAACTGGGCAAAGAGCGATTCGAGCAGCGTCGTCTTGCCGCAACCGGGTGAGCCGACGAGGTTGACGGTAAACAGGCCGGCCCGGGAGAACACGCGACGGTTTTCTTCCGCCAGCCGATCGTTGGCCCGCAGGATTTTCTTGGCAGCGACAATCTTCACCATGTTCGATTCCCCAATCCTACTCCTCTTGCTCCAATTCAATCGACTGCAGGACCAATTCCTGTCCCCCGACGATCGTGATCTCCGGCGCTGCGCATCGAGGGCAGTTGGCGATCAGCTCGACGACATCCCCCGTGGCCTGGCATCGACCGCAACGAAAGGCGGCCGGTTTCTGTTCGATTCCCAGCTGCGCTCCTTCCGCCACCGACTCGGGAGCGAGCAGATCGAACGCGAAGCGCAACGAATCGACGTGCACGCCGGAAAGGCGTCCAACAATCAGATCGAGCCGCACCACGCGTCCCGATTGACCGGCCTCCGAGATCGACTCGGTCACCTGATCGAGCAAAGCTTGAACGATCGAGAATTCGTGCACTCTGGGCCGCCCTGCAATCGGTTGCGTCGTAGACGCTCAGTCTAGTCGATCGTCGCCAGTTGAACTCGAGCTCCTTCCAACCGTGTTGCGAGTAGTTGAGTGAGGCTCATCAGCAGGTGATAGGCCAATTGATGATCCTCACGGCAGGCATCTCGCAGACGTTGGGCGTCGATGGCGATGAGTTGGCTATCCTGTCGTGCCGTCACGACGGCTGTCGACCGAAAGGGCTCTACCAGTGACGACCACATGATTAACTCGCCTGGCACCAGCGTGTCGACGGTGCGCAGCTCGCCTGAGCCGAGCGTGTACTGGATGTCAATTTCGCCATCGGCCAATATATAGAGCGTCTCCGTCCTATCGCCTTCGTGATACATGACGGACCCTGCCGCCACTGACTGTTCTTCGGATATCATTGCCAGTTCGCGCAACGTCTCGTCCTGGGCATTTGCAAAATACGGATAGCGGCGTAACAACTCGGGAGAGATCATGACGAGGTTGCTCCTGAAATTGAGTCGACAATCTGTATGACGAATGCTGCAGCGCGAGGAATAGCCGCTTTGACGGCTGGAGTACAATGTTCGCTGAAGTTTATCACATCGGCCGCTTCGATGCCTACCAGGTGGACATGGTCGTCAGCTGGTAGCATCGCGCCGGCGAGGCGCCCGAAGGCGAGTGCCGTTGGCAGGTCGACGTCATGGGCCGACCGACTTTTCTGCGTGGCAAGACTGGCGGGTGTCAAATAGGAAATCGTCCCCGGCGGACGTCCATGGCATATCGCATCGACGACGATCGCCTGGCGATAACCGACCATCCGTTCCATTAAACGCAGCCCGCCCCAGCAGTCCCGCCGGACATGCACGTCAGGCCGGTCCGACAATTCACGCTCGACTCTCTCGGCCACTCGCCATCCGACGCTGTCGTCCGAGACCAGCGGGTTGCCCAGTCCGATCACGAACACGGCGTTTGTCGGCGGAGCCACCATACGTGGCATTCGCGTTCCGCGCGTGGCGTGTCGATCCTGACGGTCACCGGTTGGAGGTGCCGAACCTTGAATCAATGCAGACATTGTGTCAATCGCCTTATGGTCCGACCATCGGGCTCGCGCAGGCGAACTTCCAGCGGCATTTGGCCAGGTAGATTATGCGTGGCACATCCGAAGCACGGATCGTACGCACGAAAGGCCATTTCCACCATGTTGAGTAGCCCCTCGGTGACTTCGCCCTTCCGGATCAACCCCTGGGCAGCTTTCTTGACCGACATGCAAATCGGCGCGTTGTTGTTCGTGGTTCCGACGATGAGATTGACTCGCGTGACCAGGCCTCGCTCATCGGTGGCGTAATGATGGGTCAGCGTGCCGCGTGGCGCCTCGACACATCCTACCCCTTCGGTTGGCGTTTCGGTCGGCAACTCACGATACTGATCGCTTGTTATTTCCGGATCACATGCCAACTGCACCCAGTTTTCCGTTGCGTACAACAATTCGATCAGCCGGGCCCAGTGAGTGGCCAGCGTCGGCTGGACGGGCTTGCCACCGAGCACGTCATAGAATCGTTCATATTCGGCCTGGGCCAGCGGAGTGGCCATTCCATCGGCCGCATTGAGGCGAGACAAGGGTGTGGCTCGATAGACGCCCGACTCGACCCCGTCGGTGAATCCTCTCCAGCCGATCTTCTTGAGGTATGGAAACTTGAGATAGGACCACGGTTCCACTCGCTCGGCGATATATTCCAAGTAGTCCTGAGGATCGTATTTGAAGGCCTCCGTCCCGTCGGGTCCGACAACTCGGACCTTCCCGTCATAGAAATTCACCCGGTTGTTTTCGTCGACCGTCCCCATGTTATGGAAGGAGTGGGTGAACGCGTCGCTCTTGATCAACTCGACGTATTCCGAGTTCCCCAGGACGACTTTTTCGAACAGCTGCAGCGAAAACTGCGCAAACTCAACGGCGTCTCTTCCGAGTTGCTCAATTTCATCGCGTTGCTGATCGTCGATGCCTCGGCTGACTCCGCCCGGCAGGCCCCAGTTTGGATGGACGGCCCGTCCGCCAATCATTTTGATGAGATGGTGACCATCGCGGCGCATTTTGAGCACCTTGCCGGCAACTTCCGAACCGACCTTCTGAATAACGCCGAGGATGTTTCGCTGTTCGGCCGGCGCTTGTGGTCCGACGACGAAATCAGGTCCACCGAGCGCATAGAAGTGGGTCGTGTGGTCGGTGGCAAAGAAGATGCTATAGAACATCTCGCGTAGCTTCTTGGCCACCGGTGGAGGATCGACGTGGAATACGTTGTCGATGGCCTTGGTGGCGGCCATGTGATGGGCCTCGGGGCAGACACCGCAGATTCGCGACGTCAAGTTCGGCATTTCCTCGACCGGACGGCCTTCACAGAATTTCTCAAAACCACGAAGTTCGGGAATCTGGAGATAGGCATTGGCCACATCTCCTGCTTCGTCCAGGAAGATGTCGATCTTGCCGTGGCCTTCGAGTCGCGTGATCGGGTCAATCGAAATGCGTTTCATGACATCGGATCCTTATGCCCTGGTTTCCATCGACGGCCCTTCGCTTGGGACCCTATCGTCGGCGCGCCGTCCGCGGCGCAACAGGCTGGCGGCCAGTCCGAAGCGATAGAAGGTTCCAACCGGGTCGGGGACGCCTCGCTTGATGATCTCGCGAATTTCCTGGGGATCTTCCGAGTCGATCACGGATGCCAGAGCGCTGATCATGCGCGCCCCGTAATCCTCCACGTCCGAGTTGGGACCATAACATCCGATACAAGGCGAGTTGACTTGGGGGCAGAGGCAGCCGCATCCGGCCCGCGTCGCCAACCCGCAGCAGATGAGGCCTTGCTCCAGCAGACACGTTTCCTCGTCCGGAATGACCTCCCACGTCCGCTTGAATTCCTTGATCTTCTTCTCGTTACGCGTGCGAGGACACGCGTCGCAGACGGTCGTTGTCTCGCCAATCACCGATCCGGCCGGCGGGAGTTTCCCTCCCAGCAGAGCCTCAATTGCCGCCCAGATCTGCGTCGATTCGGGTGGGCAGCCGGGCAGGAAGAAGTCGACCTTGACGGTCTGGTCGAGTGTCTTGAGCGTGTCGTAGAAGAGGGGCAGGTGAAGCGTCCCTTCAGCCACCTGGGACGTCGTCTGGGGCCTGAGCGAATCGGGATTTTCGGTCGTAGGCGTTTCTTCGTAGGCCGTCCGAAAGATCGACTCGCGATCGTGCAAATTGGCCAGGCCGGGGATACATCCCTCGGATGCACACGAGCCAAACGCGATCAGCACCTTGCTCTTGCGCCGCAGCAGTTGGGCCATGTATTCCTGTTCGCTGGTGCGAATACCTCCATTGAACAGGCAGACGTCGATTTCACCGTCCTCCATCCCTTCGACATCGGATACTTTTCCGTCGGCGATGCAGGGGAAGAAGACGAGGTCAAACGCTTCCGCCACGTCCAGGATCTTGGTGTCGATTCCCAACACGGAAATCTCGCAGCCGCCACATGCGGCGGCCCAGTACATCGCCAGCTTCCCCTTGCCGGCCGGGGGCTCGGCCGCCGTTGACTCGTCAGGATGCTTGTTCATCTCGCTGTCTCCATCATCTCCTGGTGTTTACGGACGATGTCATCCAGTGGCTGGAGGCGATCCTCTCCCTCGTTCCCGTTTTCGGCCCTCCCCAACGGACCGATCCGTTTG
>CAYNDU010000121.1:0-11800 GCA_964395615.1 uncultured Pirellulaceae bacterium
GGTATCGATTTTCAAGCAGCGTGGCGACGTGGCCATGGTCTTGCGGCAGATCCCGAACGATATGCTCAAGCCGGAGCAGCTCGGTCTGAGTGATATCGTGACCAAGCTTGTGCTGCGTCCTCGGGGGCTGTTTTTGGTGACCGGCCCGACGGGATCGGGAAAGAGCACGACGTTGGCCAGTCTGGTCAATTACATCAATGAGAACGTCGACCACCACATCATCACCATTGAGGATCCGATTGAGTTTTATCACTATCACAAGAAGTCGACGGTGAACCAGCGAGAGATCGGGGTGGACGTACCGAGTTTCGCGGAAGCGATTCGCCGCGCGTTGCGGCAAGATCCCGACGTGATTCTCGTCGGAGAAATGCGTGACTTGGAAACGATCGAAGCCGCCATTACCGCGGCCGAGACGGGGCACGTCGTCTTCGCGACGTTGCACACCAATAGTGCTCAGGGAACCGTCAACCGAATGATTGATGCCTTTCCGGGTAATCTGCAGGACCAGATTCGGACGCAACTGTCGACCGCCCTGATTGGTATTGTGGCTCAAACATTGTTGCCGCGAATCGGGGGAGGCCGATGTGCGGCCTTCGAAACGCTCGTGGTGACTCCCGGTATCGCGAACCTGATTCGGGAGAACAAGACCTTTCGTATCAACTCGGCGATCCAAACCGGGGCCAAGTTCGGTATGCAGTTGATGGACGATTCGTTGTTTGAAGCCTGGCGTGATGAACGGGTCACGGTCGAAGACGTGTTGGCAAAGGCCCACCGCCCGGACGATCTGGCCACGCGTATCGTCAATTACAAACGGGCGATCGAGCAGCAGGGGGAAGGTGACATCCTGCCCGATGAGGCATAGCACGGGCTGCCCGATGAGGCATAGCACGGGCCTGCAGAAAGCACGGGCCTGCAGTGGGATAGGCCGAGAGATTGTGGGCAGAAGCGGGATGGGCAGAAGCGGGTGACGCGGAACGAGGGCCGGTGTTCTCCGGCGGCGGACGCGGTGGGGTGGAAAGCAAACAAGAGATCGGGTGGCCGTCGGCCGCCCGAGTGGAACCACCGCAAAGGCTAGATTGAGGTTGCAGCATGGCCATTCGACGTATCGGACAGATTTTTGTTGACCTGGGCTACATCGACGACGACCAGTTGGAGATGTTGCTCGAGGAGCAGCAACAGCAGCCCGGGGAAAAGCTCGGCAAGATTGCCGAGGAAATGGGGTTGATCAATGACGACCAGTTGGCTCAGGCGTTGGCCGAGCAGATGAACCTGCAGGTGGTGAATCTGGCGGAGGCGAGTATTGAGCCTGAGACGCTCGACCTCGTCAGCGAGACGATGGCCCAGTTGTATTCGGTGATCCCGGTCCGCTTCGAGAGTGACACACTGACGGTGGCGACGGCCGAACCGCAAAATCTTACGGTGGCCGACGAGTTGCGCACGTTTCTCGGCTACACCATTCGGCTGGTCGTGGCGACGGCGCGCGAGATCAAACAAAGCCTGGATCGTTACTACGATGCGGCGGGCGAGAGCGTTGAGAGCATCATTCGCGAGCTTGAGGAAGACGCGGACTTGTTGAAGCAGGCCGAGGCGTTGGCGACCGACGGGCCGATCGATCTGACGGGAGCCGAGGCGTTGGCCGATAGCGCGCCGGTCCGCAAGCTGTTGAACATGGTGCTGCTGCTGGCCATCAAGGACCACGCCAGCGATGTGCATTTCGAACCGTTTGAGGACGAGTTCCGGATCCGAATCAAGGCCGACGGCGTGTTATACGAAATGGTTCCGCCTCCGCGCCACCTGGCATTTGCCATCACAACGCGAATCAAGGTTATGGCGAACCTGGACATTGCCGAGCGGCGTTTACCGCAGGACGGCCGGATCGAGTTGTCCGTCGGTGGGCACCCGGTCGACCTTCGAGTAAGTGTCTTGCCGACGTTGTTTGGCGAGAGCGTCGTGATGCGGATTCTCGATCGGAGTGTCGTGTCGTTGGACCTCAATAAGGTGGGCATGGATCCGCCTACCATCGCCGCATTCCGCGACGTGATCGCCAAGCCCAACGGTATCGTCCTGGTGACCGGACCTACGGGATCGGGCAAGACGACGACCCTTTATTCTGCGTTGAACGAATTGAACTCGATTGAGGACAAGTTGATTACCACCGAGGATCCGGTGGAATACGACATGAAGGGCATTGTTCAGATCCCGATCGATGCCGAGATCGGCAACACGTTCGCTTTCTGTCTGCGTTCGATTCTTCGACAGGATCCGGACAAGATCCTGGTGGGAGAAATTCGTGATCTCGAGACGGCGGAGATCGCCGTTCAGGCTTCGTTGACCGGTCATACGGTGTTCAGCACGCTGCATACGAACGATGCGCCGAGCACGATCACTCGACTCAAGGACATGGGTGTCCCGACGTTTCTGATCACCGCCACGCTCGAGGCTATTCTGGCGCAACGTCTTGTCCGACGCATCTGCACGCAATGTCGTGAAGAGGTAACGCCGTCGGACAAAATGATCGCCCAGCTGGGCCTCACTCCGGACGAGGGTCGGGACATGAAGTTCTTCCGTGGGATGGGGTGTGACGCGTGTAATAACACGGGATACAAGGGGCGAGTCGGTCTGTTTGAGTTGATGATTATTACCGACGAGTTACGTGACATGATCATGGAGAACGCGTCGGTTGATGAGATGCGATCCAGGGCACAGGGTAATGGGATGGTCGCTTTGCGTGATGCGGGGATGATGTTTGTCGGCCAGGGAGTAACGACTGCCGAGGAGGTGTTGCGCGAGACGATTCAGGATGCCTGATCCGCCGGCGCGTGCCGCTCGCCAATCCGCTCGCCGATAACCACGGCGTACACCGTTTAGATAGAGGATTGAGACATGCCGACCTTTCAATTTGAAGCGATGGACGCTACGGGTCAGGAGATCAAGGACGTCATCGAATCTGCGTCCGAGGAAGACGCACAGACGACTATTCGCCAGATGGGGTACTTCGTAACGAAGATCTCCGTCAAGAAAGGGGCGGCGGCCGAGACGACGGCCAAGAAGAAACGTGCGTTTGCCATTGGCCGTGTCAAGGGAAAACATCTCTGTGCCTTCACGCGACAACTTTCCATTCTCCAGGATGCCGGGTTGCCGATCTTGCGCAGCCTGAGAATCCTCGAAGGCCAGGCGACCTCACCTCGTCTCAAGAACTCGCTCATGGACGTTTGCGACGAGATTGAGAGTGGGGCCACGCTCTCGGAAGCCATGTCAAAGTGCCCCAAGGTTTTCAATCGGCTCTATGTCAACATGATTAAGGCCGGCGAGGCGGGCGGTGCCTTGGAAGTGATTCTGCAGCGGCTTGCCGAGTTCATGGAGCGAGCGGAATCACTCAAACGAAAAGTGCGCGGGGCGATGATTTATCCCTGCGTCGTGATCCTGGTCGCCGTGGCGATTTTGACATTCATCATGATCAAGATCGTACCCGTATTCCAAAAGATGTTTGCTGAATTCGGGCTGGAATTGCCCGCGGCCACAAAATTGCTCATGACGATCTCCAGCAATACGGTCAATTACTGGTACCTGATTCCAACGATCCCGATCGGGATCTGGCTGTTCATCAAGCTTGTCCGCAAGTTCCGCCATGGTCGCATGGGCTGGGATATCTTCATCCTGAAGGTGCCCATCTTTGGCGCTCTGCTGGAAAAGAACACATTGGCCCGAACGACCCGGACGCTCGGAACCCTGGTATCGAGTGGCGTGCCGATCCTCGAAGGCCTGAATATCACGCGTGAAACGGCCGGCAACGCGCTATTCGAGCGTATCTACGCGAAGGTGACGGATGCGATTCGAGAAGGCGAGACGATTGCCAAGCCAATGAAGGAACACTCGAAACCGGGATTCCATCCGGTGGCCATGGGGTTCTGGTGCCTGATTTTCGCAGGACCCCTCCTGCCGCTCTGTTTTCTCGAAGGCATGCTGCAAACGGGGCTCGGCGCCGTCGGTGCCGGCTGTGTTCTTGGTGGCCTGTTCTACTTTATGAAAATGAACAATCGTGTGATCGACGACCTGGTGGTCAATATGGTCGACGTCGGTGAAGAAACCGGTGAACTCGACACCATGCTCTATAAAGTGGCCGATACGTACGACGAAGAAGTCCGCACCATGACTGACGGACTGATGTCCCTGCTCGAACCGTTGCTGATCTGCTTCCTGGGGTTCGCGGTTGGGTTTATCGTGGTATCGCTATTCCTGCCACTGGTCGACCTGATCTCGAAATTGTCGTAACGGACCTCATGCTGCGGTTGATTCGGAGGCTGCGAGGAATTCGAGCGGTGGCGGGTATCCGGGGGAACGCCGACCGGCGCTCGTGGGAGTTCCCCCTATGCGTGGAATCCATTTCCTGAACCGAACGCGCCCGGGGAATGGCAACTGAGAGAATCGAAAATACTGATTGGCGACCGAATCGGCCGCCGTACCGGAGGGAGATACGATGCCTGTCACCAGATGTACCCGACGCGGACAGAACTGCCGCACCGGCTTCACGCTCGTGGAACTGCTGGTCGTCATTGCGATCATCGGGATCCTTGCCGGATTGTTGCTGCCGGCCATACAGATGGTTCGGCGTCGAGCCACGAATACGGCGATCGCCATGGATATCAAGAACTTGGACAGTGCGCTGGCCGCGTACAAGTTGAAATACGGTGACTATCCGCCCGATTTTTCGAACAAGGACATCGTGCGGAGGCATATTCTCAAAGCATGGCCGAATATCGATTCGATGGAAATGCAGGCCGTTTGGGCCCTGTTCTGGATCGCTCCGGCCAACAATGCCGACCACCGCTCTCGAGTTGACCCGGCGGAGGCGCTCGTCTTCTTCCTGGGGGGATTCAGCACCGATCCGCGCCGACCGTTTACCGGTCGCGGCGGGCCATTTCGAGTGCTGCCAGGACCGACCTTTACCATCAATACGGATCGGAACACGGGAGTCTTCGAGTTTAATGAAGGTCGATTGACACAGGATTCCATCGTGATTAGCGGGACAACCGTGTTGATGTCGACGGATGAGGTGTCGTTACATAACCGCCCGGTCATCGAGGCAGACTCGTTTCCTGTTTACCTGGTCAAGGGACGCCAGCACCCGTTTGTCTACTTCGATTCCAGAACCTACGGCGGTACGGTCGCTCCGCCGCCCGTCGTGCTACCCCCGGTCTATCCTCCGCGGGCCTACAGCGGCACGACGTCGATCAACGGGTTTGCCATGGCTCATCTCTCGGATCGACGGCGCAATCCCGACCCCATCCATCCGCTCCCGTTCGAGTGGGTCAACAAGAAGACGTATCAGATCATCAGTGCCGGGCTGGACGCGGACTTTGGTGGGATACCGGGGGCTGCGTTTCCCCGCCGTTTTCCAAGCGGAAACAACTATCGTTCGCCCGGGAACGGTGATGACGACAACATCACGAATTTCAGTGAAGGTAATGTGCTCAAGGACATGAAGCCATGATTGCCGGACGACAACCGCTTCGGGACAGAGTTTCGAAAGACGGGCGGGCTGGTTTTACGCTGGCCGAATTGTTGGTCGTGATTGCCATCATTGGGATTCTGACCAGCATGACGCTCTTCGCGTTGTACGGCGTGCGCGAGGACGCCAAAGAGTCGCGGACGCGTGCCGAGATTGCCAAGATTAATGAAGTGATCATGCAGCATTGGGAATCGTATCGCACGCGCCCCATGCCGATTCGAATCGCCGCCCGGACCGATCCGTACGTGGCGGCCGCCATCCGTCTCAATGCGCTCCGTGAACTGATGCGGATGGAGTTGCCCGATCGAACCACGGATCTGTTCTTGCGCAACGCCGGAACCGGAGCCTGGTTTCCGCCGACATCGGTTCCAAATCCATCGCTCTTTTACGCCTCCACGCCGGTTGGCCTGCAGGCGCCCCCTTCTCGGTGGCTTGCCTACCAGCGTCGGATAGCCGCCAACGCGTCCCGGGGCAACAATTGGACGAATCTGCACGAACATGCTGAGTGTCTTTACATGATTCTGGCGGCGACACACGAGGGCGACACGGCGGCGCTCGACTTCTTCTCCGAAAAGGAGATCGGTGATACCGACGGGGATGGGATGCCGGAGATCCTGGATGCTTGGGGAAAGCCGATCTACTTCCTGCGCTGGGCACCCGGGTATGTCTCTGAATTGCAGGATCCCCGGCGGCGTGAACCTGACCCGTTCGATCCCCTGCGCGTCGATCCTCGGTGGGAGAATAACGACGACACGGACCCGAACACGAAACTTGACGACCCGTTCGCCCTGTTCCCTTTGATCTATTCCGCCGGTCGTGACAAGAAATATGGCGTCGTCCGGAAGGATTACGATCCCACGATTAACCCGCCGCCCGATTTTGATATTAACTATTTCGACACTCACCTGGCTCCCTACAACTCCGCCGCGTTGAACCCGGCCCTGTATTCGTATGCACCGGTCTTCCCGCCACCGCCCTGGCCGTCCGTCGATTGGCCCGCCGTGTGGCCCAGCCGTCCGATGAACGATCCGTATGTGATCCTGCCGAGGGCGGGCGATTACGTCGGACGCCGGTTCGTCAACGGGAACGCCGACGATGATCTGACCAATCACTTGTTGGAGGTGCGTTAGAACATGGCCGTCGCACACCGTAACATCCGCCGGCATGAGACCGGACCGAAACGGGCGCAGCACCGATTCGGTCTGACGCTTGTGGAACTCCTCATGGTCATCGCCATTATGACGATCTTGTTCGCCGTGGCGATTCCGATGGTGAGACCGGCGTTCAAAGACCGTAAGCTGCGCGAGGCGTCCCGCCAGATCAACGCGTTCTTTGCGGGCGCCAAGGCGCGGGCGGCCGAATTGGATCGGCCGGTCGGTGTCTGGTTGGAGCGTTTGGACGGTACGGAACTTGGATCGCGTCAAGCAGTCCGCCTTTACATGGCAGAAGTGGCACCCAGTTTTACGGGCGGTACACTGGGTTCGACCGTTTCCGTGGTGGCCACCGGCCCGACAACGGGTCAGTTGAGTTTCAATTCCCTGTTGGACGACCGGTTGCTGCGAACGATGGTCGCTCCGGGTGAACAGTTCACGATCAAGTTCGATCATCGCGGATACGATTACTACTGTTTGCGCCCGTTGGCTCCCGCGAATGCACCTTTCGAGATCGTATTACCGCTGGGAATGCCGCCCGGCCTGGCACCGCCGAACGGGCAAGCGTTCGAGATTCTGCGGGGCCCGGTGAGGTCAAGCGTCTCGCCGCTGACGTTGCCCGGCGAGGTGGCGATCGATCTGTCTGTCTCCGGTGTCGGTACGTCGGGTAATGAACTGGATACGGGGGCAGGGCCGGCATGGACGTCCACACCGGTGATCGTCATGTTCGCTCCCACCGGGCGCATTGATTTCGTGTTCGTATCCAATTTCAGCTTCCGGCCATTCGGACCATTGCACCTTTTGATCGGACGCCGCACGAAGACAGTGAATCCACTGACAACAGACGTGTCGGACGTAGAAAAGTCGAATCTGGCGGACCCGGCCAATCTCTGGGTCACGATCGGACACCGTACGGGCACGGTGACGACGAGTGACAATGCCGACACGTCCTACCTGGCCGGGCCGGTACCGGGGCCGGCTGCTCCGGTCGGTCTGCGCATCAAGCGGGCTCGCGATTTCGCCCGAAGCACGCAACAGAAGGGAGGCCGTTGATGGCCGCCATATGGGCTCAACCGATGACTTCCCCTGCACCAATCGCGGGCCGGCGCGACGTTCGGTTGCGTTCGCTCCCGGGTGATTCGATTGCGTTTCGCCGAATGACGTGTCGCCGAATGACGTGTCGCCGAAATACGGGTCGACGAAATACGGGGCGACGAGGCGTCAGCCTGTTGGAAGTGGTCTTCGCAATCGGAGTGGTCATGGTGGGATTGTTGGGGATCGCCGCCCTGCTGCCGGTGGCCGGCGTTCTGGCCAATAAGGGAGCCGTGGCTGACAGCGCGGCTAACATGGCAGCCACGGCCATTCGCGATTTTGAAGTGCGCGGAATGGGACAGCCGAGAAACTGGAGGTGGCACAACCCGACCCTGGGCCCGCCGCAGTTTGTCAACCTGCTACCAACGCCGGGACAGTCGTTTTGCCTTGACCCGCGATTTGCCGGGGCGGCGAACCGGCCCGACGTGCGTAACAAGTTTCCTTACAACGTTCTTTACGATAACACGCTGCTCTGGATGCCTCGGTTTTCGCTGGCACCGTTCCCGGGCGCGGCCAATAGCCTGTTCATGGGCCGGTTGCAGGCCGAGCAGGTATTTTCCGGACGTGACGATTTGGTCTTCGACTTGCCCGATGACCGAACACTTGGACCGATCCAGAACTTTGGCAACCTGCTGGCAAAACGCCAGGTGGAAGGTCGCATCTCCTGGATGGCAACGGTTGTTCCGAAGCTCGATCGACTTGGCACGCCGACGGACGAATACACGATGTCGATCGTCGTGTTCGCTCGACGTCAAATCGACGAGGAAATTCCTCGAGATCCCGCCAATCCGTTCGTCGGCTTCGAGAACTACGCCAGCGAACGAGTGGTTGTGGCATCCTCGTTTTTCAGCGGACAACCTGCCTTTGGTGGCGGCGACGTACAACTGGCCACGCGGGCCGGCCGGCCTGCGGGTGACCTGGAACTGCGCGGCGGTGATTGGGTCATGTTATCGAGTGTCAAGTTGACGGCGGTCGGCACGGTTCAAGTCCACAAATGGTACCGCGTGATCAGCGCCGGTGAAGATCCCATTTGGGATACGGCGACCGGTCGGTTCTTCCGCGAGGTGACTCTGACCGGCCCAGACTGGGACTGGGGTCATATGGGAACCAACACGCCGTTGAACTATGCCACGCCGACACAGGTGACCATCGTGCGGCGCGTGGTCGCTGTATTCGAAAAGACGGTTCGACTTGAGTTGTCATCGCTCTGGACCAATTGACAGGTGTGCGCGATGAGCGACCGGCGCTGTCGGCAGGGCGATCGCCCGTCGGGCGGACCCGGAAACGGCCCGGCAGATGTCGGCCCGGAGAAGGCGCCCCGGATGAGAAGGCGCCCCGGATGAGAAGGCGCACTCGGATGAGAAAGTGGGTGGACAGGCTATGAACGAACAGGATTCAGAAATTCGCGAGAGGTTTCCCATGGCTCGACGACGCAAACCGAATCGAGGCGTCGTGCTGTTGATCGTTCTGACGCTGCTGACGCTGCTGGTGGTCGTGGGTCTGACCTTTGCCGTGCTTTCCGGCCAGTTTCGCCGAGCCGCGGAGGCCGCCGCGCGCAAGGAGCGGTTTGGGGATCCGCCGCGCAAGCTTCTCGATCGCGCTATGTACCAGCTGGTGCGCGACACGAATGATCCCCGTTCGGTAGCCCGATCACATAGCCTGCTGCGCGACATCTACGGAGAGTCGCTGCGCGGGGGACAGGTCGGAGCGGCCACCCAAATCGGCGGCGGACAGTTCGTGCAATTCTCGGCCGTCTATCCGACGATTCTTCCACCCGCCGTACCCCACACGTTGAAATCATCGGGATTCCTCAACGGTTGCGTCCTCACTTATATCGATGGCCCTCTGCAAGGTGTCAGCACGCGGATCGTCGGGTACCGCTATGATTTTGCTAATAAGCGAGCCGTGTTTAGCGTCATGATGCCGAAACGCGAAGATGGTGTGATCGTTGCACCGGCAAACGGCAATCTGTTCGTCATCAATGGGCGACCGTTTGTCGGAACGGGGGCCGGGTTTGATCCGGTCACAGGTGGACTGACACAGAATGTCACGATCGGCGGGGCCACGTTTCCCTATGCTTTGCTGCCCAATTTTGTCGGTGTCCCACCGGCTCAACTGACCACGAATTACCAGCAGGGAGGCCTGAACGAGAGCTACGACGTGGCCGACTATCAGAACATGCTTCTGGCTGCGATGGTCCCAAACGCGGCGAACCCGGCCACGGTTCAGGTCCTGCCGAGTTTACATCGGCCGGCATTGACTAACTACTGGATCAATCATGCGTCCGGAATGTGGGACCCGAACAATCCGGCAAGTCCGGCTCCGAACCGGTACCGCGAATTCCGACGCTCGGTCGTGCTGCGTCCGATGCCCTGGGACCATCCCGATTTTGACGGCGGGAATCCTGCGCTGGCGGCCCCACCTGCAGGTCCGGCACGGTGGGCCGTTGGTCCCGACGGAGCGCCTGGCGTTCAGAACGTGGACGATAATAACGCGTTTGGCGTCGATGATAACGGTGAATTAGGTTGGCCCGGCTCAGACGACGTTCTGCAAAATGATGCTGCGATTTCGTCGGCACTGGTTAGCGGTCCGTGGGATGTCGATTCGGACGGCGATGGAGTACGCGACAGTCTGTGGATGGACCTGGGATTCCCGATCCAGACCGACGCGGAAGGACGGCGTTACAAACCGCTGTTCGCCATCTTGTGTATCGATATGGACGGCCGCCTGAACCTGAATGATCACGGCAACCTTTCTCACGTGGCATCGGTCCCGCCGACCGCCCAGACGATTCCCGTCCCCGTCCGGCTGCCGACCGCGGCCGGACCGCAGCTTTCCACGACGCTCGGGATCGGTCGAGGGGGCGGATATGGGACGCCCGAGATCAGTTTGATCCCCGTCTTGAGCAGTGTCGGCGAATACAAGCAACTGCTGCAGGGGAACCTGGTTCGAAATATTCCCGGCCGGTACGGGGCCAACTCGTTGCCGGGAGATAATGGAGTCCAGACGCTGGCACTGGCCAAGATGTTTGAGTTGCCGCCGCCGCTACCATTGGCCTCGCCGACGAATTATTTCCTGGCGGCAACTCCGCTGAGTGCATTCTCGAGCCCTTACGATATTCGGGGCGAGCTGGCCTTCGGACTCGACTATCGAGGGATGCCGCTTTACGAGCGACCGACTCAGATCAACACGATTGCCAATACGGCTTACGAATTGAATCGGGCGGAGGACGCGCCGCGCGGGCCGGCCAATACGCCGGTTCCCGACATGCCGTTCACGATGGCCGAGCTTGAGCGGTTATTACGAACCTACGATGTGGACGCGTTGGGTTTGCCCGATCGGTTGCATTACGTCGTGGACTCGTTCCGAACGAATCCCGGTTTGAGAAATCTGGTAACGACCGACAGCTACGATCCCCCGTCACCAGGAATCGCCTCGTGGCCGGAACTGCTGGCAACCTTTCAAGCAATGACGGCCGCAGGACTCGATCGGCCGCGACACGTATTGGACTTGATCAAAGCGCGGCTGATCCTGACGCGTGCATTGACCGTGGCTCAACTGAATAGCCCTGCCGTGATCAACCGGTTGGATCAGGACCTGGCTCAACTTGTTTCCCCTGAGATGGTGCTCGGTGTCCGATTCGATGTGAATCGACCCTTCGGCAACGGTCGGGACGATCCGAGTCCGAGAACGGGAAGTCCGAATCGAGTTGTAGACGATCCCGGAATCGGGACGGCAGCTGCCGCACGTGGCGAAGAGCGTTCGGGCGAGACGATTTGGGGAGGCGTTCCGTTTGATCACGACAACGACGGAATCGTGCCGGCTGATCCGGACGCCTTTCGAGCCAGGCATTTGTATGCCAAGCATCTGTACGTGCTGATGATGGCGATCAAACCGAACACCGTACAGCTCGATTTTGACGGCGATCCCACGAACAACACTCCGGCGGAGACCGCTTACGGAATCGCTCAGTGGGCGGTCAATGTCGTCGATTTCCGCGATGCGGATTCAGTCATGACGCCGTTTGAATTCGACATTCGCCCGTTCA